>CAZGRB010000088.1:0-8664 GCA_964527695.1 uncultured Ruminiclostridium sp. | reverse complement strand
GCTTATTGTAATTACGGAATTTCAAATCAAAACCTGTAATCGTAATAAATGACTCGGCAATTTCAAGGCTGATACTGTTTTCATCAAACGATAGAATATCAAGGCAAATTTCAATCGACATTCTTTTATTATTGTAGAGTTGTATTGCAGTGTGTTTTTTAGGAATATTTAAAATTTTTTCATATAAATTAATTATGTCGTTTGTATTCATTTTATCACCTTCCAGATAATATATATGTAACAGCTTGTTTTTTAATGCAAAGAAAGGTGACACAATGAAAAAAATAAAAAAAATGTCCATAGCAATATTAATAATATTCTTTTCAACAGGAGTTATTATTTTTGCCGAAGAAACAGTAAAATCTGTCACAAATAGCATAAATATATGTCTCGAGGTAATAATTCCTTCAACGTTTATCTTTATGGTTATCTCAACATATATTTTATCCAGCGGAATGTATAAACTGTTATTCAGACCTTTATATAATTTTCTTGGCAAAACGATAAAAACAGATAACCGCATTTTATCAATTTTTTTTCTGAGTCTTATAGGCGGTTATCCAATCGGATTCAAACTCTTAAAAGAATTAATTGCGGAAAATAAAAATTATTCCGCAATAGTTTCCTATTGTTCGGCCTTTTGCTATTGCATTTCGCCACCGTTCGCTGTTACAATGATTGGAATCGGACTTTATCAAAACATTGAGGCCGGATTAATCGTTTATGTATCAAATGTGATTTCCTGCATAATTATTTCACTGATATATTGCCGCATTCATAATCTGACAATTAATAGTACCACATTTGAAGATACAGCGAAAGTAAAACAAAATGGATTATCGGAAGCAATTAACTCCTCATTTATCGCACTTGCAAAAATGTGTTCAGTAATAATTTTCTTCAATGCAGCAATTACCGTCCTTGAATGTTTCTGTCAAAGCGCAGGAATACATATTCCGATAATAATTAAATCAATACTCGAAATCAGCAATATTCTGAAATGCAACTCTGTTTCCCCTGCTGCCCTTCCTTTTATATCTGCACTTGCTTCAGTTGGCGGAATTTGCGTTATATTTCAATGTAAATCCCTGATAGACAACACTTATTCATTAAAATCATTTTTTATTGCAAGATTCTTTTCAGCATTAATTTCATTTGCTTCAGCTGAATTAATAATAACGTTCTGGGATATTTCAAGTGCAGCTTCAACTTTCGGTAAGAAATTTTATTCCTTCGATTTCAGTGTTAATAAAGGAGCAACCGTGTTTTTACTGATTATGTGTATAATTTTAATGCAAAAAAGCGAAAAAATTTTTAAAAAGGGGTAGAATTTTTATTAATTTTGTGATATAATGATAAAAAAGCAATTTATAATTGTTAGGAAAGGATGTATTATTATGGCTAAGAAAAAACTTTTTGGTAATAATATCAAGCCAGCATGCAAATATTGTGAACTCTGCACAGCAATGGAGAATGATAAGTACAGTTGCACAAAATTCGGTGATGTAAAAGCTTATGACTCCTGCAAGAAATTTACATACAATCCTTTAAAAAGAATTCCTAAAAAGGAAGTATTACTTGCCAATTCCGATGTTAACAATATCAATTTTTGATTTATAAGCAATAATGTATTTTTTCGCAAAAGGGTATATGATGAATATAAGAAAATTGTTAAGAATTATCAGCTTAATAATGCTTATAATTGCTGTTATTTTTGTAATATGCGCATTATCTTCCCCTACTTTAGGAAATACGATATATATCGGCAATTTCACGTTTGGCGCCGAACAATGGCGGATATGCTACGTAATTTATGTAATTATAATGCTTGGGTTATTTGCAATATCGTTTTTCATTAAGAAAAAAAGTAATGAATAAAAAAATTCCTCTTTCAAAAGAAAGAGGAATTTTTTTATTCAAATTTAAACCAACTGAAATCAAAATTACTGCCGGGTAAGAAAACAAAGCTTATTTCCTTTGTTCCGTACAATTCTTCAATATCAAACGTAATTTCTGTAAGTTCAGAACAATTCGGAAATTCAAGAAGTTGAGTCTGCTGAATGCCGTTATCGTCATTATACCTGAGTTGAATCGTATTTGTTGCATTAGGTGTTTTTCCGCATACGGTAATTTTATTTGTACCGTGAGAAAAATCCATATCCGCAAAATTAATAACAACATTGTTTCCGATTCCGTTAACCGCCGTACCATTTATAGTGTATTCATCGCCATAGATTGCATCATTATCGGTAGGATTAAGTGTTTCGTAAGCTTTATTCTTCTTCACGAATTCAAAACCGCCGACAATAATATGTTCATGAGCAACGAAAGCAATTGAAGAGATTCCTTTCAATCTCTCAGGTAAAGTAAATCTCTGTGGTGCAAAATTATCCCAAAGCTTATTATTTTCAAACAATAATGTTTCAATGAGTTTGCCACCGTTATCAGGATTACCATTCCATAATTCAACAGGAACAGGCTCATTCCCTCCGCAATGGCCACAATGAAGCAAAAGATCATCCGAACCGAAACCGCCGAAATCAATATTATCAAATCCGATTACAGTTCTTTCAGTAATTCCACTTACAGCTGCACGTTCAACAATATTCAGAGGGTGATTACTGAAATTATAAAGACTTGCTGATACAAAGGTATAAGGATCGGTAAGAGCACTTCCGAATCCTGTATTTTCAAACACAAGATCAGAAAACACCTCAGTGTGAGCTTTGCCATTACTGCATGAAGCACGGATTCTGTATTTTCCGTCTCCTTTAGCACTGATAACAGCACCATCAAGGATAGGTTTTATTTCAGAAAGCCCCACTTCAACACCATTATCAAGAACACATTTCCATTCAATTTCTTTAAAATCAGAATTGTCAGGATAAACACGTGCATTGATAAGAACAGTGGACGATTCTTCATCAAGTATTGCTTTATCTGCTCTTAACTCAATCTTTCTTGTGTAATGTTCATCATTAAATGATGAAACGTCAAAATAAGGATAATAATTTTCAGAAACAGAAACACCCGTTGGTTTCTGGCACTCCACTGCTTCAAATACCAGCATTTTTTCACTGAGACCTTCACCTTCACATGAAACAGTAATTGTTCCTATATCGAAGGTTGATTGAATAATTGCAAGCAATTTTCCGCTGAAAAGTCTCCTGTTATCGCTCTTATAGCTTTCATAATCAGTACTGTCACCATTATCAAGGCCGACAAGCCTTGCGGGACCATTTACGGTAACCCTGATTCTGTTACGTGCATTTGCAACAGGAATTCCCATCTCATCCTTAACGGTTATTTCAATAAAAATCAGATCTCTGCCGTCTGCCAGCATTTCAACCTTATTAGGAACTGCTTCAATACTGATAGGGTCTGTGAACGAAGAAACAATATCCTCTGCTACTACCCTGCCATTTTTATCATACGCTCTCGCCGTAAGCGTTCCTCTTCTGTACTTTACACGCCAACAGCCATGAAGTACTTCACCATGACTGAGATCAACATACTGCTTACCCAGTGATACACCGTTAAAAAACAACTCCACGTCTTCCAGGTTTGAATATGTGTATACGTCAATATCATCACCAATATTGAAATCCCAGTATGGTAAAATATGAACAAAGGGCTCCTTATCAGGATCAACCCATACCGATTTATAAAGATAAAAAGAATCCTTAGGGAAACCAGCGGTATCAATAATTCCAAAATACGAATTTTTTGTACTGTACGGCGTAGGCTCACCTATATAGTCAAAACCTGTCCATACATACTGACCGCCGCAGAAATCTCTGTCACGGTCATCAATCCATGCCTTTTCCTGAAATTTTCCCCAGCCAACAACACTGTTGCCATAATCAGAGCATTGAAGGTCGCTGTGTGTAAGAATCGGAACATTTGCAGGAAGATGATAAATACCGCGCGAACGGACTGTTGATGCTGTTTCACTGCCATAAATGAACCAATCAGGATTTTTTTCGTGGTGTGAATCATATAAATCCTCAGCATAATTATAACCGGCAAGTTTCAGATAATCAGCAACCTTCTGTGCGTTCTCCCATCTCATATAATTTGAACCAATCGTGCAGACCGCATTTTCATATTTATCATATTTAAGTACAGCTTCCCGAAGCATCTGTGCAACTTCAAGGCCACGCTCACTTGTATGAGTATCAAATATTTCATTACCGATACTCCACATAATTACACAAGGAGCATTTCTGTCACGCTCCACCCATGCTTTAACGTCTTTTTCATACCATTCCGGGAAAAAGCGTGCATAGTCGTTCTTGTTCTTAGGCAATTCCCACATATCAAAAGATTCACAATTGACAAGCAAACCCATTTCATTACAAAGTTCAATAAGCTCTCTTGCCGGCATGTTATGGGAAGTACGAACAGAATTCACACCAAAGCTTTTGAGAATTTCAAGCTGTCGTTTCAAAGCAACGACGTTAAATGCAGCACCAAGAGCACCAAGGTCATGATGAATACAAACACCGTGAATTTTAAGAACCCTGCCGTTCAGTAAAAAGCCTTTTTCAGGACTGAATTCTGTTGTTCTGAAGCCGAATACATTACTCACTTCATCCTGAATTACGTTTTCATGGAAAAGTTCTGTTTTTACACTGTAGCAATACGGGTTGTCAACATCCCAGATGCGAGGGTTTTCTGCATAAAATCTCAATACAGATTTGTTATCGCTTGCCCTACCATTCAAAACAGCAACTACATTGCCTTTTTCGTTGTATACAGTATGCCTGATTTCACAATCAATGCTGCTTATTTCAGTTTCTATGGTTACAAGCCACTTTTCCATTTCTTTTTTGGTTGAAATGTAAACACCGTTTTCAACAATATGTGTCTTACTTGTTTTTCTCAGATAGACATTTCTGAAAATACCTGCACCAGAATACCAGCGTGTATTTGGTGCTTCGTGTCTTACCTGAACATAAATTGTGTTTTTTCCTTCTGCAACAAAATCCGAAATATCAAAGCTGAAGGAAGAATAGCCGTATCTCCATGTCCCTGCTTCCTCCCCGTTTATATAAACAGTACAATTCATATAAACGCCGTCAAAACAAAGGATATAAACGTCATTTTCATCCAATGAATCAATGTCAAACTCTTTTTTATACCAACCTTCGCCTGTTTCGTAAAAGTGATACGGATTACCTATCAGCCAGTCATGCGGTATTTCAACATCATGCCAGTCAGATTCTATAACCATTTCCGGAAGTTCTCTCCCGAGTTCTTTCAGAACAAACTTCCAATTATCATTAAAAAGAACCTTAAACATATAAACTCCTTCATTGTATCATTATGATACAAAAAATCATTCTGAAACAATATAACTACTTCCTGCAACCGTGTCAAAGGTGAGAATTCCGTTTTCGAAACAAGAATCTATATCGATTCCTTCTGAATCCTTTACAGAACTGAGATGAGTCCTGATTCTGCAAATTTCACCGCAGCCTGAATAAACCTCAATACACTCAGCTTTACCTTCATTCCATCTTACAGATAATTCAAAACCGTTACGAGCACACAAACCGCAATATTCACCGCACTTCCATGTATCTGGTAACGCAGGCAAAGGAACTATATATCCCTCGTGACTTTGTAAAAGTAATTCTGTAATACCAGCCGTACCGCCGAAATTACCGTCTATCTGGAAAGGAGGATGGAAATCAAATAAATTAGGGAAAGTGCAACCTGAAATAAGGCCGTTGAAAATCTTGTAAGCACGATTACCATCACCGGTTCTTGACCATAAATTAAGTTTATACGCACGTGCCCATCCCGTGGATTCATCACCACGGTCATTCATTGTTTCAATCGCTGCTTTCATAAGCTCGTGGGTATGAGAGTTTATCGCCTTTCCAGGGTAAAGCCCCATAAGGTGAGAAATGTGGCGATGATTCTTCTGGGTCTTTGTATTATCAAAGCCTTCGTCACCCTCTTCAAACCACTCCTTGAGCTGTCCCCGTTTTCCGACGGAAAACGGCTTAAGTCTGCTTTTTTGACTGATTATATCATTGCGCAGCTCTTCGTCAATATCAAGAATTTCAGAAGCTGTAATGAAATCGGAATAAAACTGTTCAATAAGGCTCTGTTCATAAGTGTTACCGATAGAAACGGGACCATGTTCGGGAGAATATGTGGGTGTTGAAACAAGCCTGTCCTGAATGTCATCATATATAAGCCACTGACGATAAAATTCAGCACTTTCCCTCATAATAGGATAAATATCATTTTTTAGAACATCCTTATCAAGTGTAAATTCATAATATTCCCAGATATTTTGCATAAGCCAGGCAATCGCAGCAGTTGACCAGCCCCAGTAGAAATCCCATCCGGGAGCTGTCCAGCCGAAGGGTGTTGCCTGAGTATGGGCTATCCAGCCGTTTTCGGGGTTGTTTTCATCTGAAACTATATTATAATACTCTTTCGCCGTAATTCTTCCGGGCTTTCTCATTTTATCGAGATAACGGATTAATGGCTTGGCGGTTTCAGCAAGATTTGTGTTATACGCAAGCCAGTAATTCATCTGAAGATTTACATTTATATGATAATCGCAGCACCAGGGCGGACAATTACTTTCATTCCATACTCCCTGAAGATTAGCAGGTAATGAGCCCTCTCTTGAAGACGAAATAAGCATATAGCGCCCATACTGATAATACAGCGGCTCAAGCTGTGCGGCAACAGTTTCGCTATATGTTTCACGATATGCAGGAAGCAGCTCATCAACGGGAGGGATTTCGCCTTTTATACCATTGAAACTAAGTCTGACTCTGTTAAATAATGCGGAATAATCCTCATAATGCGCCTTATAAAGATCATCAAAGCTTTTGCAAACACAGTTGTCAAGTATTTCATTTACAGTTGTTTCGGGAGCGATTCCGCTCCTGTATTCGGGATAATCGTCAGAATAATCTGTTGCAGCTGTAAAATATACTGTAACTTCATCAGCATGCTCAACCATTATACTGTCCTTACTGCATATAAGCTCACCGCCCTGATTTGATACAACAAATGAACCGCAATATCTAAGTTTATTATCAGATAATTCACCATAATAATCAAGCCTGTTATCATTTGTGCAAACAAAACTTCCGTAGTGACACTTGTCAATGGATATTCTGATACAGATTCGTCTGGGCTTACTGCTTTTGAATCGCATACAGATGACACGATTTGGATAGGAAGCAAAAGCTTCCCTGACATGATGTGCGCCCTCGTAATCGAAAGAACATCTGTATATTGAGTTATCAATATCAAGCAAGCGTTCGTAATTACAAATATTGTCAGGATTGATGTTGGAAAATGAAACAATTGCATCACATAAAAGCTGATATGAACCATAGCCGTCACCTGTATCGCAGGTAAGCATAGGGAGACGTTCAACTGCTTCATCATATTTTCCGTCATGAAGAAGATTCTGAACTTCCTTGACATATTTGTATGCATCTTTGCGGTTTCCCCCGTTATATGTGCTTCTTTCTGGCGAAGGGCCGCCTGTCCATAATGTTTTTTCATTGAGAACAATTCTTTCCCTGTTTACACCACCGAAAAATGAAGCTCCCATATAACCATTTCCGACAGGCAGACAATATTCTTCCCATTTTTCCTGATTTCCGGGAGTTGTAAATTTAATTATATTTCTTATAGTTTCCATTTAATTATTCCCTTCTTAATCTCCGGTAGTATCACGCAGCACAAGGCTGTGCGGCAACATATAAAGAGATTTGTCACGTACATCTGCTTTCATATTTTCAATAAGCTTTTCAACAACAAGCTTTCCTTGCATGAAACAAGGCTGTTGAACCGTTGAAAGATGAGGTACAAAAATATGTGAATATTGAATGTTGTCAAAACCAAAAAACAGAACATCACTGCCGATCTTTATATTATGTGAAAGAGCGTAATTCATTGCGCCGATTGCAATCATGTCAGAAATAGAGAAAATAGCATCAGGAGGATTATCAAGGTTCATAAGATATTCACAGCCTCTTGTTCCTGATTCAACTTCATAATCGCCATAATAAACAAGAGATTCATCAAATTCAATGCCGTTTTCAACAAGAGCCTGACGATAGCCCTCTTCACGATCAACAGAGGACTGGCTTCTGAGCTTTGTTGTAATGAGCCCGATTCTTTTTCTCCCCTTGTTTATAAGATATGTAACCGCATCTTTTCCGGCCTTGACGTTATCTATTGTAACAGTAAGTACGTTACAGTTATCAAGTCGCTCAAGGCACATGGCAATGTTATGATTTTCAGCGAGAGCAGAAATTGTTTCAGCATCAAGTTTAGGACCAAGTAAAACAGCTCCGTCAACAGAACGTGAAAAAAGCATTCCAAGAAGATGCATCTCGTGATTGGGGTCATCTCTTGTTGTAGCAATTAATACATCATATCCTTTTGCAGACGCCGTTTCCTCCATACCTCTTAGTACTTCAGAATAGAAGCTTTGTTCTGTCGAAGCAATAATAGCAAGAATCCGTCGTGTTTCACTTTTTCTTAAATCTCTTCCAAGAAAGTTAGGACTGTATCCAAGTCTCTCTACCGCCTCGTTAACCGCTTCAATCGCTTCATCTGATACATTTGATTTTTTATTGAGAACACGAGAAACTGTGGCAACTGAAACATTTG
>CAZGRB010000087.1:0-8828 GCA_964527695.1 uncultured Ruminiclostridium sp. | reverse complement strand
AAGACCTCCGTTTACACCTGTATAAGAAGCGGTAAAGAGGGGGTCAGCGGCAACGTTGAGGCCGACGTGCTTCATAGCTGTGAAGGAGCGTGCGCCTGCGATACAAGCGCCTACTGCGGTTTCACAGGCAACCTTTTCGTTGGGTGCCCATTCTGTGTGCATTACTTCCTCGGGATACATTGAAGCAAATTCGGTTATTTCTGTACTGGGAGTGCCGGGATAGCTGGAAACTACCGTTACGCCGGCTTCGTATAAGCCTCTGGCAACCGCTTGGTTGCCAAGCATTAATTTAGCCATTTTGTATTCATTCCTTTGCAAATATATTTACACTATTATAACATAATTTACAGTTTTTGAAAATACCTTATAAATATTTTTTACAAAATCCACTATTTTTATATATTAAACTGTGCAAAATGACAAGAATCCCGTGCGTTTTCAATACACGGGATTCTGTTTTGGGATAATGTTCAATTAAAGCGAATCAGCGATATCAATATTTTCGCCTGTAAGACCTATGTAAGCACCGTCGGCTGCTTCAGCTGCATCCTTGTGGGCGAGGAGCCACTTGTTGCAGGCACGAAGAGTCTTGTCCTCGTCGTTGAGAGCCTTGATGCTGGGCATATCGTAGTTTGTACCCTTGGGCAGGACGATAGCAACCTTGAATTTTCCGTCCTTTTCTGCATTGCAGGGGGCATAGTGGAGAGTAGTAGCGTATACTTCCACAACCTGACCTGCTTCTGCTCTGAAAGCCATAACCTTTGATGTGTCAAGCTTTCCGTCAATGATATCATCTTCCTTTGCCACAAGAAGCACAAAGTCGTAAAGACCTATGTTAAGCTCGCTGTCACGGTGGTATTCAAGACAGTTCAGCTTAGTGTTATGACCGTTGCACCAGCCTATCTGGATAGGCATACCGCCATAGGCGTTGTTCTGCAAGAGACCGAAAAGGCAGGTGCTTTCAAGTGCCGCTTCGCTGGGCACATAGCCTACTCCGTCGGGAAGAGGAGTTTCAGCGTCAAGAGCCTTTAAAAGGCAGGTGGTGTCATAACCGCCGAGAACCTTGCCGTAGGGAGCAAATTCTTTATCTGTTACTGAGTAGATTTTCATGGTAATCAAACCCTTTCTGAATGATATTGTATAAATGATACCATATTTTCTGTATCAAGTCAATAATTTTTGACGTAAACATCAAAACTTTTCGGATAATTGTTAAATAATCTATTGACTTATATTTGGTTTTGTGATAAAATTATCTTGTAGGCAATAAAATATATTAAATGTAACTTTTGCGTAACCTAAGGAGGCGGGGAAATGAAGAGAAGAAAGGTTATCGGATGTATTGTAAATAATCCCGAGGCTCAGTATCAGTCGAGAATTCTTGACGGTCTTATTTCCCAGTGCGAGGCCTATGATTATGATATGGCGGTTTTTTCTCCTTTGGTAGATGTTACACATTTTTTTAAAGAATACAAGCATGGTGACCAGAATATTCTGTATCTTGCCAATTTTGATTACATAGACGCTGTTGTAGTTGCTTCAACTCCTCTTTTATCTTACGGCGGCGGGATGGAGTGTATTGAAAAAGTCAAGGATATTCTCGCCCGCAAATGTAAAAAGCCTGTTGTAATGATGGATTCTCCCGTGGGTGATTATGAAGTGATTGAAACTGATGATGTGAGTGCCATGTCGGAGCTGACGTCTCATGTGCTTGATGTCCACGGCTGTAATCCCGAAAAAGTTTATTTTCTCACAGGTACGGAAGGAAATGTTTCTTCTGTCAGAAGAATTGCAGGCTGTGAAAGTGAATATAAGAAGCGTGGACTTGAAATAAGGCCTGAGAATATTTTTTACGGTGATTTCTGGTATACGAGCGGTCATGCCCTTGCTGACAGAATTATCAGCGGAGAGCTTCCTGTGCCTGAGGCGGTCATTGTTCACAGCGACCATATGGCAATGGGACTTATAAATCATCTTGTTGAAAACGGTATAAGAGTTCCCGAAGATGTGCTTGTAACAGGTTATGACGCTACCGATGAGGGTATGATGAATAAGGTGAGCGTTACATCCTATCTTCCAAGGGTAAGTGATATGGCTGCTTCCGCCATTGACCGTATTCACGAGGTTCTCGAGCCTGACAGCCCTATGAAGCCTCATGCTGTTTTCAAGGATAATATCAGGCTTTCTTCAAGCTGCGGATGCGGTGTAAGTGCGGAATATTTAAAGCAATATCTTGAAAGATCCGTTTATAAGCAGAATCTTGATTTTACTCAGGGTTTTGTTCAGGATAACAATAACGTGGGTCTTCTTCTGGAAAGCTATATGATGGAGGATGTCACCCGAAGCGAGACGATAGAGGAGTGTCTTAAAAAGTTTTATGAACGGACTTATCTTTTCCGTCCGTATAATCATTTTTATCTCTGCCTGCGTGAAAACTGGCTGGATATGAACATATCCATGGGCAACGGTTATCCTGAAACCATGAGCTGCATGATTCACGCTATGCCCGAGGAGGCGGAAGGGCGTGAAACGTCTGAGCTTCATTATACCGATGACGGCACTTACAGATTTCATACGGATCTTATGCTGCCGCAGTTTCATGAAGAACGTGATGTTCCCAATGTTTTCTATTTTGTTCCTGTACATTCCCAGGGAAATACTTTGGGATATGCCGTGCTTCAGTGTGAAACAAGGCTTCGTGTTAAGCCGACCTGTATGTTCCGTAACTGGATTCGCTATGTAAACACAGGTCTTGAAATGATGCGTATAAAGAACAAGATAATGAGTTTCTCCCTTACAGACAGTATGACAGGACTATATAACCGCAGAGGTATGGATCTGAGGGTAAAGGAGATGTTTGAAGGTGCTTCTGATACCGATTCTTGCTTTGTAATGCTTATTGATATGGACGGACTCAAGTCGATAAATGACAAATACGGTCACAGCGAGGGCGATTATGCCATTCTTTCGATTTCTGCCGTTGCACGTTCGGTTGCGGCAAAGAATGAAATTGCTGTCCGTGCAGGCGGCGATGAATTCTATATTATAGGTGTAGGCAATTACGACGAGCAGAAAATCAGAAGTAAGGCAGGACTTTTTGAGTATTATATAAACGAAAAGAACCGCAATTCAACAAAGGGATATGAGCTGGGCGCAAGCTTGGGCTACTGCGTCAAGCCTCTATCCGAATCGCCGGATTTTGAGGAGCTTATCCGTATAGCTGATGACAGAATGTATACAAGCAAGACTGAGCGAAAGAAAGGCAGAAAAATATAAAAAAATGCCGCACGGGGTAAAATCTGTGCGGCAATAAATATATAGGTGGTAATATGATTTTAAGAATGCCTGAATATTGCCGTGGCTTCCGCTGTTCGGCGGACAAGTGCAGTGACAGCTGCTGCATAGGCTGGGAAATAGATATTGATGATAAAACGGCGGATTACTATATGAAAGCTGAAGGAAGCTTCGGTGAACGCCTGAGAAAAAACATACAGAAGGGCAGTCCCTGCAGCTTTGTTCTGCAGAATGAAAGATGTCCGTTTCTCAATGAACGAAACCTGTGCGATATTATATTGAATCTGGGTGAGGATAAGCTTTGTCATATCTGCGATAATCACCCCAGATACTACGAATGGTTTGAAGGGCTTACCGAGGGCGGCATCGGACTTTGCTGCGAGGAAGCGGCAGTGCTTATACTTGAAAAAGGCTCTGACAGCGGATACTGGGACAGGGAAATTCCCGATGAGGAATGTGACGGCTACGATGAAGAGTTTTACAGCTTCCTGTTTTCAGTAAGAGAGAGAATTACGGCATATCTCTGTGACGGCAGCAAACCGCTTTATACAGTAGTATGCTCGGTTCTGCACTATGCGGAAACGATTCAGTTTCTTGCCGACAATGCCCTGACGGAGGAAGTGCCTGAAATTGAAGAATACATATACCTGTCCGTTGAGCCTGACAGGGCGGAAATACTTGATATTTTCGGGAAGCTTGAGCCTATTGACGAAAAATGGAAGCCGTATATTGAAAAGCTAAGGGCTGCGGAAAAATCAGTCTGTCTTACCCCTGAACAGGAACGGTATATCAGAAATATCGGTATCTATTTTATATGGCGGTATTTTATGAAAGGGGTTTTTGATGAGGAAATCCTGTCGAAGGTGAAGCTTGCGGTGATAAGTATGGCTATGGTAAGCGCTATGTTCAGCGCCGAAGCCTTCACGGATATAAAACGCTGTGCAATACTTGCGAAAAATTACTCCAAAGAAATAGAGTACAGCGAGGAAAACCTTGAAGCTATCTATGATTTGTCGTATACCGAAACGGTGTTGAGCGCTGAATCTCTTTCCTCGTTTTTTGAATAAGAAAACGCAGAAGCAGGTGAAAAATCCTGCTTCTGCATTTTTACTTTATAACTTAAATAAGCAATTGTTTGTGCATGATAAAATTTACTTAAATTAACAGAGAGTAAACTAATGAAAACGGTTACAATCAAAGAAAAGTGCTTTGTTATGCAAATTGATTTTTAAATAACGATTTAAGTAAGCGGTTTATTTGTATAAAAAAGTTACTTTGTTTTTATAGTTTATGTAAAAGTTTTGAAAAAGTGTTGACAAAATTGTCTATTATCGCTATAATTGGGGTAAAGTGAATTTTAGGTAAATTACAGACTAAAATTTGTTTACATTTAATTAAATACGGAGGTAATTCTCAATGATTAAACGCAGAATTATGGCAGGCTTACTTGCAGCAAGCACAATTCTTACAATGTCTGCCTGCGACAGCAAGACAGATTCCGACACAACTACAACAACTACCGCAGCAGCAGGCGGCGAAACAACTGCATCAGCTGACAGCGGAAATGCAGCAAGCGGTGAAAAGCTTACATTAAAGGTGCTCACACACCGTACAGACAGAATCGAGGACGGTTCTCTCGACGCAATGACAGACGCTTTTGAGGAAGCTAACAACTGTGTTGTTGAATATCAGGGCTTCACGGATTATTCCACAGATATTCCTACAATGATGAACACAACTGAATACGGTGATGTTCTTATGATTCCCGATACAGTAAAGGTTGAAGACCTTGCAAACTTCTTTGAACCCCTCGGCTCTTACGATGAACTCAAGGAGAAGTACAACTGGATTGATAAGAAGATGTACGACGGTCAGGTTTACGGTATTCCTCATCTCGGCTCTGTTGCAGGCGGTATCTGCTACAACAAGAGAATCTGGGCAGAAGCAGGCGTAACTGAATTACCTACAACTCCCGAGGATTTCATCACAGCTCTCCAGAAGATCCGTGACAATACAGACGCCATTCCGATTTATACAAACTACGCAGACGCAAGCTGGACACTTGTTCAGTGGGCATCTCTTGTAAACTCCGCTTCCGGCAGCTCTACATACGAAACAGACATTCTCGTTTCTGAAAGAGATCTCTTCGTAGACGGCGATCCCTACTGGGAAGTTTACGAACTTATGTATAACGCATTTGTTGATCCTACACTCCGTGAAGAAGATCCCATGACAACTGACTGGGAAGGCTGTAAGGCAGCTATCAACGAAGGCAAGATCGGTACAATGGTAATGGGTTCATGGGCTGTTTCCCAGTTCCAGGCGGCAGGCGCAAACCCTGATGATATCGGTTATATGCCCGCTCCCTTCAATGTAAACGGTAAGCAGTACGCTGAATCCGCTCCCGACTACTGCATGGGTGTAAACAAGAACAGAAGCAATGAAATCAAGGAACTGGGCAAGAAGTACATCACATGGTTTGTTGAAGAATCCGGCTTTGCTAAGCAGGAGGGTGCTATCGGTACACTTAAGGGTTCTGAAATGCCCGCTTATCTTGAAGCATTTGCTGATTGTGAATTATTTGTGACAGAAGCTGCTCCCGAAGGTCTTGTAGGCGTATGGGATGCTATCAATAACGACTCTGAAGTTGGTACATGGCAGGGTGATGCCGCTAACTTCAAGATTCAGATAGCTGAAGCTGCATTTGCAGGCGAAAGCATTGACAAGGTAAAGGAAATCTACGCTGCAGCAAACGAAAAGTGGAATGCTGAAAGAGACGCTAACGAAGCTTTCCAGGCATACAAGTCATCTAACTAAGCCAAATTCATTTTTTCATATCTTTCTCCCTGGGGTTGATTCGAAAAGCCTCCGCTTTTCGAATCAACTATTTTTTTAAAAATTCAGAATTAAGAAAGGAATGACGCAGAATGGCAGCTGAAACAAGAAAAAAGCGTACGCTTATAGAATGGTTGAAAGGTTACACGGGTCAGAAATATGTGACAACCGTTGTTTTCCTGCTTATACCTCTTGTCCTGCTTGTGCTTTTTACACTTATTCCTGCAATAAATATGGGAATATACAGCTTTCAGGAACGTGACCAGCTGGGTGTAAACCCTGAATGGGTAGGCTTTGAAAACTACGAAAGGCTGTTCACTGATGAAAGCTATCTTAAGACATTCGCAAACAGTATCTATTATTTCTTCGGCTCCTTTGTCCAGCTTTCCCTTGCACTGTTTATAGCAACCCTGCTGTGTTCAAAGATAAGGTTTGCAAATGTTTTTAAGGGTATAATGTTCTTTCCCTACATGATGAACGGTGTAGCGGTTTCCCTTATTTTCCGCCGTTTCTTCCAGAAGGGTGACGGCATTACAAACACAGAGGGTACTCTCAACAGTATCATCGAGATGTTCGGCGGTGACCCTGTAAAATGGCTTTCCAATGCCGATATAGTTAATTTCTGCCTTGTTTTCGTATCCATATGGCGCTACATAGGCTTTGATATTATAATGTTTATTGGCGCAATACAGTCTATTTCTCCTGACATTTATGAAGCTGCCGACCTTGACGGTGCAAACGCATGGCAGCGTTTCCGCTATATTATTTTCCCCAGCATCAGACCTATCGTTGCATTACAGCTTATCCTTGCAATCAAGGGCTCTGCATCTGTATTTGAAATCCCCTATATCATCACAGGCGGACGAGGCGGAACAAGTACATTCGTAATCAAGACGATAGAAACCGCATTCCAGTACCAGAAAATCGGTCTTGCCTCGGCAATGGCGGTTGTGCTGCTTGCGATTATACTGATAATTACCGCAATCCAGAAGATATTTTTCAAGGAAAGGAAGTGACGGGACTTGGAAAACAATGAAAGAATTGATTTAAAGAGCTATAAGTTCCGTGAAACTCCCAAGTGGGTAAAAATAACCCTTGATGTGCTTAAATATGCATTCCTTGTTATCTGCTGTCTTGTGGTAATCATACCGCTTCTTGTCGTACTTATCGGTGCGTTCAAGACTCACGAAGAATATATCGGCACCAATGTATTCACTCTCCCTGAAGTGCCGCAGTTTTTAAACTTTAAAACAGCCTTTATCGAGGGCGATGTTCTGCTGGGCCTCAGGAATACAGCAATAATTCTTGCTGTATCCTGCTTCGGAACAATTGTCACAGGTACTATGACTGCGTTTGTTCTCCAACGCTTCAGTATGGTATTCACAAAGCTTGTAAAGGCAGTTTTCCTGTTTGCGGCGCTTCTCCCGAATATTTCCATGCAGGTAACGGTTTTCCAGATTGTCAGCAAGCTGGGACTCTATGACAGCATTGCCGCTCCCTGCATACTCTATATAGGCACGGATATTGTATCAATTTATATTTTCATTCAGTTTCTTGATAATATTTCGGTTTCTCTTGACGAAAGCGCAATTCTTGACGGAGCGTCCTATCTCAGAGTGTACTGGAGTATTATTCTGCCTATGCTCAGACCTGCAATTGCTACCGTGCTTGTAATCAAGTTCGTGAGCATTTACAATGATTTCTACACTGCAAATCTTTATATGCCCAGTTCTGACCTTGCAGTAGTGTCCACGGCTCTTTACAGGTTTATCGGTCCTTACGGCGCACAGTGGGAGGTAATCTTCGCAGGCATTATTATCTGTATAGTTCCGTCACTGATTATTTTCCTGACGCTTCAGAAATTCATTTACAGCAACCTTGTAACAGGCTCCGTAAAAGAATAAGCGGCGAAGCACCGCAGTAAGTTCCTGCCTTTTGCAATGTTGTGCTTTTCCGAACAAACGGAACAGCAGACTTACGAAGGTTGCTGAAAAAGCGGTCGCAGCAACGCTGCGACCGCTTTATGTGTTGACATTAGTATGTTGTAATGGTATAATTTTGAAAAAAGCTGCGGAGGTAAATATGTTACGACTGAGATCTTATAAACCCTGTGATGCTGAAACTATAATCGGCTGGTGCAGGGACGAGCTGACGTTCAGAAGATGGACAGGTGACAGATATGATAAATTTCCTGTTACAGAAGCTGACATAAACGGAAAATATATTGACAATAACGGCGACTGCGTCGAGTCTGACAATTTTTATCCCATGACCGCATTTGACGAAAGCGGAATAGTGGGTCATTTCATACTGAGATACACTGATGAGCGGAAAGATGTGCTCCGAATCGGTTTTGTAATTCTTGATGATGCCAAAAGAGGCAAGGGTTATGGAAAGGAAATGATAAGGCTTGCGCTAAGATATGCTTTTGAAATTTTCGGTGCGCGAAAAGTTACTATCGGGGTGTTTGACGGCAATCCTGCAGCGTATCACTGCTATAAAAATGCAGGCTTCAGGGAGATTGTCTGCGAAAACAGGGCAAAGTGTGAAATCTGCGGTGAAATATGCAGTGTAATTGAACTTGAAATGAATAAAGAGGAATATAAATAATAAAAACCCACTGCATTAGCGTGTCCGCCATATAGAAATTTTTAATCCCGCCGTTTTGCAACTGCGGGATTAATCATTTCTTATAAAAG
>CAZGRB010000086.1:0-8834 GCA_964527695.1 uncultured Ruminiclostridium sp. | reverse complement strand
TATAACTATAACAGCAATAATAACCGCAATGGGACCGAATATCATTATTGAATCCTTTATAACATCAAGTGCAATGTTGTTGTAGGTGCTAAGCTCATTTTCAAAGGGCTTGCCTACCGCATTTATCCCGTCAATCAGCGATTGCCTCAGGGTAACGAACATATAGGAGCCGAGAACTCCGAGAGCTGCAAAGGAGCCGAGAATCGAAACCGCTGTTACAACCTCGTTGCTCTGGAGTACCGAGCCTTCCTTTTCACGGGCGTCACGCCGCTTTTTCGGCGTGGCTTTCTCGGTTTTTTCTTCGCCCGCCATAGCCTGTTCATCCTTTCATGAGAGGGGTTATACAAAATTGCTTGCTGCTGTGTAAAGGTTTTCCCATAGAATACCGAGAAGCTTTTCGATAAATTCCGACATCGGTCTTGCCGCTGCGGCAAGAATCAGCATACCTACGATAATTTTCAGCTGGACGTTGACAACCAGAACCTGAATGGTAGGCACCGCCTTCATCAGAAGGCCGATACAGATTTCTGTAATCATCTCGGTTACTATTATGGGCAGTGCAAATTTCACCGCAAGAGTCATTACTGTGCCGAAATACATAACGATTACATATGTAAGGTCAATAGTATTCAGGGTAAATTCGTAGCCCACAGGGATTGTTTCATAAGAAATGGTAAAAAGCTCTATATAGCTTAAATGCCCGTTTGTTATGAAAAAGTATAATATGAAAAGGTAGTAGTAGATGTTTGCAAAGATAGGCATATTGATGCCTGTCGTGGGGTCCATGGTCTTTGCCATTCCGAGACCCGTCTGCATATCTATAATTTCACCTGCATAGATAAGCACCGTCATTACAAGGTTGGTAAAAAATCCGAACACCATGCCGACGAAAAGCTCCTTAAGAGCAATCACGGCAAAGCCTATGATATTATTTACCTCGGGAACGGAAGCGTTTACCGCAGGCGACATAGTCATAATCACCGCAAGCACTACACATATTCCGTTCTTTACCATTGTAGGCACATTCGAGCGGGAAAAAATCGGATTGAATGTAAAGATACCCGAAACACGGCATAAAACGAAAAGAAATCCGACGAAATTATTGGAAACGGTGTTCCAGAATATCATTTCCGTTCAGTCCTTTCGCTATAGGGTAACCTCTGACATCAGCTCCATTATGTAATTGAAAAAATCTATAATGCTGCTCATCATCCACGGACCCATCGCAAGAAGCCCCAGCGCCACCACAACTGCTTTGGGGGCGAATGTAAGCGTCTGCTCATGAATCTGGGTAGCAGCCTGTAAAATAGCAATAACAAGACCCACCAGCATTGCGATAATCAGCGTGGGAGCTGCAAGCTTCAGCGCAAGTATAACCGCTGCGGTGAATATTTCAAGAACTAAATCTTCGCTCATTTTTTACCTCCGTGGCCTGCTACATATTAAACGAGGTTACGATAGTTCCTGTGAGAAGCTGCCAACCGTCTACCAGTACAAAAAGCATAATTTTGAACGGCATTGAAATCATTGACGGAGGTAGCATCATCATACCCATAGCCATAAGGGTAGAGGAAATAACAATATCAATAACAAGGAATGGAATAAAAAGTAAGAAGCCCATCTGGAATGCACGGGTAAGTTCGCTTATTATAAAAGCGGGAATTACCATTTCCAGTCCCAGCTGGTCGGTAAAATCCGTAAGCTCCTCTTCTGTCTGGGTAAGCTTTACTTCATCTCTGCCTAAAATATCCTGGATAAAAGGCTCTTCCTGCGTCTCTGCCTGAGCAGCTTCCGCCTGTACAGCTTCTTCGTCAGCCGGAGCATAAATTGTTGCACCTGCCAGATCGACAAAAAACTGCATATTGTCCTTACTTGTATTTTTCAGCATGAACACTTTTAGCTCATCCCCTGCACGCTCAGCCATTTCGGTAATTTCAATCTCGCCGTTTGCATAAGGCTGATAGGCGTTTTCATTTATAGCCGAAAAGGTAGGCCACATGATAAAAAGTGTTAAAAACAGAGACAGCCCCGTTAATACCGAGTTTGGCGGAATTGACTGGGTCTGCATTGCATTTCTTAAAAAGCTGAATACTATGACAATTCTCGTAAAGGAGGTTACCATTACGAGGAATGAAGGCGCAACAGACAGAATTGTTATAATCAGGATAATCTCAAGAGTCTGAGAGCCGTCAATACCGAAAACCTCATACATTAAAGATTCATCGGTGACAGCTTCTGCCTCGGGATTCTCCGTCAGAATCTGCGTTTCCTGCGATGAGCCGGGCTCTGCGGCGCTCAATGCGCCTGCCGTCACGCACAGGACAGTAGCGAGGAAGGCCGTTAAAACAAGCGAAACGAAAAACCGCAGAAACAGCTTGCCGTTTTGTCTGACCGCTTCCTTAATCATTTTTGTTGTCCTTTCCGGGGTTATTCCTCGACATCACCGAAGCAAGTGCGGCGGAAAAATTGCTTTTCGTCTGTTCCGCATCGCTCTGAAGCTGCTGCATATACTCCTCGGGAGTCATATCCAGCTCGCAAAGCTTTTCGATATGCTGGGAGGTTGCACTGATAAGCATAAGCTTTCCCGCAACACTCACCACCATTATCATTCCGTCCTTTCCGATATTCACACGGTCCAGAACACGCATCTTGCTTCCTGATATTATGCCGATTTTCTTGTTGAGCTTGTTAAGTCCGTATATCAGCAGGAAAAAGAGTCCGAGAATGCCGATAAGCGAGAAAAATACCCAGATAATATCCATACCGACTTTCTTCCTTTCCTGCCTTTGGGATTAACCGAGAATTTTTGAAACTGTTGCTAAAATTCTGTCGGGCTTGAAGGGCTTTACAATAAAGTCAAGAGCGCCGAGCTTGATAGCTTCGACAACCATGGCTTCCTGACCCATAGCACTGCACATAACAATCTTTGCTTCGGGGTGCTTGCCCTTGATTTCGCCGAGAGCTTCGATACCTGTCTTTACGGGCATTGTAATGTCCATGATTACAAGGTCGGGCTTTTCAGCTTCGTATGTCTGACAAGCCTGCTCGCCGTCAGCAGCCTCAAGAATGTTTGTGTAGCCGTTCTGTGTGAGTGTGTTCTTGATGAGCATTCTCATAAATGATGCGTCGTCTACAAGTAAAATCTTCTTATCCATGGTTTGTTACTCCTTGCTTAATGTGTCGATTAATTTTGATTTTATAATTTCAGTAATTCTTACTGCGAAGTTATCGTCGATTACGACGACATCTCCCTTTGCAATCAGGTTACCGTTTACAATGATATCCACAGGCGCTCCCGCCTGACGTTCCAGTTCTATAATGGTGCCCTGCGTGAACTCGAGTATATCCTTTACCTTACGTTTTGCCGAGCCAAGCTCAACGGAAATCCTCAGCGGAACATCCATAAGAAGCTGAAGGTTATCCTTCTGGCTTCCCGAAAGGTTGAATTCCGCCGGCTCAAAGCTTCCGAGCTGAGCGTTCTGGATATTCATGGGCTGCGGTGCAGGATAGCCGCCGTAGGGCGGATAGCCGTAACCATAAGGCGGATAGCCGTAAGCGCCCTGGTCGGGCTGCATCGGCATCTGCGGCATTTGGGGCATTTGCGGCATCTGCTGAGACATCTGCTGCATCGGCTGCTGCGGCATCTGCTGCATCGGCTGCGGTACAGCCTGCTGAACGGGCTGCTCAGCGGCAGGAGCAGGTGCGGGAGTCGGCGCAGGTGCAGGAGCGGGTGCGGGTGCAGGCTCAGGTGCAGGTGAAGCTACTGCTTCAGCGACCTCGCCGAGAACCCTGCTGGCAATTTTCTTTGCCAGGTCAACGCCCATTACCGATTTGAACTCGGACTGAATAACACCGTCGATAGTCAGGTTGAAATTGATTGCGCAGACCGTTTCGTCGGGGTCAAAGTCCTGGAGTTCTGCAAGACTTATATGATCCATTATATACGGAGTAGGGGTAGAAATATCCACCGAAACTCCAAGGAAATCTGAAAGTGCGGTAGCGCTTGCGCCCATCATCTGGTTCATAACCTCGGACACAGCGCTGACATTAAGCTCATCGAACTCAAAGTCGGGGGTTACCACAAGCGGCATACCCATAAGCTGGTTCAGGATAAGCTGTACGTCATCCTGCCTTAAAACCATGAGATTTGCACCGCTTATGCCTTTGATATATTCAATTTTAACGCACACAGCGGGCTCAAGCTTTTCGGTGTGAATTGCGCTGAGAGTAGCCACTTCAATCTGTGGAGTGGTAATCCATACCTTGGCGTTGAGCAGCTCGGAAGCGGCGGTGGCTGCGCTTCCCATGCTTATGTTCATTATTTCGCCAAGCGCGTCCTTTTCCATTTCCGAAATTACTAAATTTTCCATCCGTTAAACCTCAATTTTGAAAACATTTTCGATTTTGACAGCCTTGTTCTGATTCAGCGTTCCAAGCTTACCATCAAACCATATCCTGTCACCGATTTTGAGCGTAACATTACTGTTAATGCTCTTGTCAAGCGGAATTATATCATCAACCTGAAGGTTAAGCGCATCTGAAACGTCCAGCGAAACCTCGCCTAAAACGGCAGTTACCGTAAGAGGTGATTCGTTCAGCGCTTTCATTATAGCATCTCTTCTGTCCTGTTCCCTTGCTGCGTCATAGCGCCTTACGCTGCGGACAGTTTTCGACACATATTTCTGCATAACCTCATCAAGACTGAGTACAGGCATACAGAATGAAACGATGGTTTTTGTGGAGTTGATTGTAACCTCAAGGGCGGCAATCAGCACCGTTTCGTCATAATCTATGGCGGAGAAAACTCGTGAATTGGTTTCAATATTGATAATACTGGGAGTTACCTCAACATACGGCTCCCACGGCTCTCTTAAGAGTCCTGCCATATTGTTGATGATTTTCTCCATGATACTTACCTCGATTTCAGTGAAATCACGGTCGGTATCCTTATATTCACCCTTTCCGCCCAGAAGTCGGTCGATAAGAATATATGTAAGTGAATTTGAAAGCTGGATAATAGCCGAACAGCCTGCAATATCATCATCATGGATACCCAGGTCGGCGGTTCCCATCATTACGTAATCGGGAAGCGCATTGTTGAACTCAAAATAGCGCTGTTCCTCGATTGAAGCAAGGCTGACCTTGCAGTAGAGTCTCAAAAGACCCGTGAGGTAAGACGAAAGAAGTCGTGCGTAATTGTCAAAAATACTGTCGAGAACCTTGATACGCTCCTTGGTGAATTTCTTCGGAGCACGGAAGTCGTAATCCTTAACAGGCGGCCCTTTGTCTGCGGTTGTTTCGACAACTCCGCCCGACATGGCACTGTTAAGAAGGGCGTCAATTTGCTCTTGCGTCAGTGTTTCTGCCAATCATGCTCACCTCTTTTCTTTTGCTTGATTTGTTTTTGTTACGAATCCTCTGATTCGGTTTCCGCAGGAAGCAGAATATCTTCAGGAATACCTGTTATGGGGTCCATAAACTCAGGACCTGTATAATCAGCGGAATCATCAGATTCATAGGGAGATTCCGAGAAATACTTGTCGTCAAGACTGTCAACAATCTGCTGAACTGCATCATCAGAAAGTCCGCCCTGACCTTCTGGACGGTCGGTAGCGTCGGTTTCCATCTGGTTGATGCCGTAGTCATACTTGAGAATATCCTGAATAATCGCCGTATCTTCGACTGCAACGTCATTTCTTATAATAATAAGCTCAACACGGCGGTTTTCATTTCTGCCCTCTTCTGTTGAGTTATCTGCAATGGGGTCGTACTGGGCTCTGCCTTCTGCTATATACTTGTCACTGTCTACAATAACCTGAAAATCCATAAATTTCAGTACCGAGCAGGCACGTGCCGAGGATAAATCCCAGTCGTTTATAGCCGAAAGTCCCTGAGCTGTATGACCCTGAACACGTATGTTCTTTATGTAGTCGCCCACTGCTTTTATGCCCGGCAGAAACTGTCTCAGCGCTTCCTTGCCTGAATCAAGGAGAACAGCACTGTCGCCCTCAAACATAATGGAGTTGCTGAAACGGATGTTTATACGGGAAGCAGAGGTCTGCGTAACATCAATCTTATCCGAATAGGAGCTGCTTTCCGCAGTAGCGGAAACCCACGAAAAAAGTTCATCAAAGTCGTGGGGAAGACCCATACCCTCTTCAGAGCTTTCATGGGTACCCTGACCTGTATTTGCGGGTGTGTCGGAATTTCCGTCCTCTTCTTCAGTCTTGTTTTCGCCCGATGCAATTTCTTCGGTGACAAAAGGGTTTATATACTTGCCCTGAGAGTTGAAGGACTGGAAAATATACTGGAACTTTGTTTCGTCAGGAGTGGAAGAAGCGTAAAGTAATACGAAGAAACACATAAGGAGCGTTACCATGTCCGAATAGGTAGCCATCCATTCGTCAACGCCCGTTTTGACTATTTTTTCCTTTTTCTTCGCCAATTTTCCGCCTCCTTCCTTGTATCAGAAAATAACTGACATATTATTATATCATATTTTTTAGATTTTTGCAAACATTTTTATACGGAAAGTAAAAATTTACCGCAAATGTTATTCCGCAGCGCCTGCGTCGCCCTTTCTTTCGCCCTTTGCAAGCATGAATTCAAGCTTTTCCTGAATAAGTCTGGGGTTGGAGCCTGCCGCAATGGACATAACGCCCTCAACCACTATTCTCATGCAGAACATTTCTGAAGCATGAGCGTTCTTGAGAGCTGCTTCAAGGGGAGTAAATACGATATTGGCAAGAATTGAACCGTAAAGGGTTGTAATAAGAGCAACCGCCATGGCAGGACCTAAGTTACCACCATCCATATTCTGGAGCATGATTACAAGACCTACGAGAGTACCCAGCATACCGAATGCAGGACCAAGAGAAGCACCTTTTGCAAAGAATTCAGCGCCCTCTGCGTGTCTTTCTTCCATGAAGTCGAGGGAGTCTTCAAGCATCTGTCTTACCTTGCTGGAGTCGTTGGCGTCAACTATAAGCATAAGGCTCTGCTTCATAAAAGGGTCATCACACTTATTCGCGCCGTCTTCCAGGGCAAGCAGACCCTTGCTTCGTGCAATCTTGGCATACTCCACAAGCTCTGTTATGTACTTCTGGGGATCATATTTGGGCGGAAATAAAGCAATTTTTATAAGCTTCGGTACTCTTTTCAGGAATGAAAGAGGAGAAATAGCGATAAGTACGCCGATAGTACCGCCCACTGTGATAAAGATAGACGGAATATCGATGAAGTATGAGAATTCGCCGCCGTTCAGCATACCGTAAACTACCAGTCCGACTGCCAGAACGGTACCGATAATAAGTGATAGATTCAAAATGGTTCCCTCCGGATTAATTTATTTAAATTCTCGGCATTTATCGGATATCCCTGTCCGACTCTCTGAGCCGCTGCTTTGAAACACGGTTGAATGCGAGAATTTTATTCATGATTTCTTCAATAGATTCCTGAACAATATAAGTGTGACCGTTGGTCATAGTGATTACGGTGTCGGGAGTGCACGCAACTGTTTCAATATGCGCTTCATTTATCATAATATCCTTACCGTTAAGCCTAGTCAGAATTACCATAGTCCCTCCGTATCAGGATTCTGTCGGGCTTAAAAGCCCGACAGCCCTGTCAGAAATTATCGCTTAAGATTTACAAGTTCTTCCAGCATGGTATCAGAAACCGTAATAATACGGGAGTTTGCCTGATAACCTCTCTGTGTGATAATCATATCGGAAAATTCCTGCGCTAAGTCTACGTTTGACATTTCGAGAGCGCCTGATACGATTTCACCCGAACCGTCTGTTCCGGCAATCTTTACTTCAGGTTCGCCCGAAGCAAGAGAGTCACGCCAGAGAGATGTACCAACCTGGTCAAGACCTGTGGGGTTTACGAATGTTACAATATCTATACGTCCGAGCATCAATTGACCGTGAACAGGGTGTCTGCCGTAGATAACGCCGTTTGCATCAATAGCAACTGTTTCAAGGTCAGCAACTGTCTGTTCAGCTGCAACACGTCCGTCTGTAAGGTTTACAGTGCTTAATGCAACAGCAAGGTCGGAGAAAAAGTTATCCGAACCCTGTTCAAGACCAAGTCTTTCGGTAGCACCGTCAAGCTCTGCACCGAAGTCAAAGACGGAAATATCGCCTTCAAGTTCTTCAACAGTGATGTTCTTGTTGGGGTCGCCGCCTGCTGCGTCGTTGATAGCTTCCTGAAGCGCTTCGAGTGTTACGCCTGTTTCAGGGATTGTAATGGTAAGAACATCGTCCTTCCACTTAGCCTTTGCTGTGCCTGATTCCATTGTGCTTAAAGTCTTGATGTTGATTTCGTACTTATTGGCAAATTCACCCGCTGTATCAGCTGTGAAGGAAAGGCTGAGTTCAACTGTATCAGGGTCGTCTTCGCTGTAATATGTAAGGGTATTGCTTGCACTCTGAGCAAGAATGTCATCAGGCGAAGGCATAGAGTCCATTTCAAAGTTAATGGGAAGAACGCCCTCTGCAAGTTCAACGCCGCCCTTCTGGATAGCTTCGTTTACAGCTTCCTGGAATTCAAGGAGTGCTGCGTCAAAAGCTGCCTGAATTTCTTCATTTGTGGAATTATCATCAATATTTTCAAATGCACGGGCACCGAAATCCTGAGAAAGATCCATATATATTGTAAGATTGTCGCCGCTCTTTGTTGCGTACGCAACGTCAGAGTCAACGATTGTGAAAGCGATATTGCCTTCTTCGCCGAAAGTGGAAGCTGAAACGGTAACTCCGTAGCCGTTTACAACCTTTTCAGCGCTTGCAATGTTGTTGTCAACAGGAGGAACGTAAAGATTGGTACGCTGG
>CAZGRB010000085.1:0-9000 GCA_964527695.1 uncultured Ruminiclostridium sp. | reverse complement strand
TCCCGTCAAACCTTGAAGCTGACGTTATCGCTAATGCTCCCAAGTACAGCGAATATGAAGGTTAATTGACTGAATAAAAATTATAACCTGTGAGGATTTATCCTCACAGGTTATTTTTATGATATGTTGTTTTCATACCTATCAGCAGGTGTTTTAAGGATTATTGCATAGACAGTATTTATCTGCATTGGATAACTCTCAGCAATCATTCCGTCGTAGTACACAACCACTTCATCGCCAACACTGAAATGAGTCATACTATCGGAAAATTCAACATCAAGTGATACAAAATATTCGCCGTTTTCATTCTCTATCAAAATTGTTCCATTATGCGTCTCTTTTACAACGCCCGAAATGCTCGGTTCATTCTCAATTACGTAATTCAAGCTCCTGCTACAGCCTGCAAAAACAAGCAAAAAAGCAACAGAAAATAATAAAGCAACTATTCTTTTCACAACATCATCTCCTTTATGCCGATTATATCATTTCTGTAATAAAAAGTCAATATTGCAAACTCCTGTTAATTTCAGAAAAACGCTTGAAATCCGCTATACTATGTGATATAATTTAAATAATTGTATGAAAGGATTTTTCAATATGTCTGTTGCTTTGATTGACAGGACTCTGTCATATATGACTGTAAATAAAAAATTTGCCGATAAAGAACAGCTTATGGATTACATAAACGGTGTTTTCTCCTGCGGCGCTGACTATGTTGAAATAAACAGCAGTCTGCTGGAGCTTCTTGAGGGTGAGGATTTATCGGAAAAATACATATTGCAGATTTGCTCGGTTAAGGATATAAAACTTTGCGTTGACAATAAATTCGCCTATGTATCCATTCCTGCCGACCTTTCGGTATTCTTTGAAAAGCTGTCGGTTTTTCAGAACATAATCGCTGAGGTGCAGTCGGATAAATACAGCATTATTTCCGAGCTGCTGGAACATAAGGAGCATGACCATTTCAGAAATGTGTCAATGATACGCCTTACGGGACTTGTAAGTACCGATGAAGCTGATATGAAGAGCCTGCTGGGCTGGTGCCGTTTCAATTTCCATCAGCCTGTAGATATATGCCCCCTCAACACAATGCTTTCAGGAAGCAGCGACGCACTGGACGCATTCAACTGCGGTGCTGACGCAATTGCTCTCTCCTTTGGCAGAAGCCATTACTACACTTCATTTGAAGATTTCCTGATTAACCGACAGATAATGCACAGAAGCGTTATGCCGCCTGAAATTATTTCAGCCCTGTGCAATACAAGCCTTGCATTCATGAAGCTTTTCGGCACTATACCAAGCGGAATGGAACGTCTTGCCATAAAGGACGGGCCGCTTATGGCGCCTGTGTATGATATTGAAAAGGGACTTGCATTCCGACCTGTAAAGGCAAGCAAACGTAAGGAACCTGTCACTGAAAATATAATTGAAAGACAGATACGAACAATCGGTCTTGAAAAAGAAATAGAGGACGCAATAATTGATATGCTGAAAAAGACAAATTACAGCTTTTATCAGAATATAATAAAACGTAATTTCATAGATTAACGAGAGGAATTAAAAATGATACAAGAGGTTATTTCGCAAAAATGCCCCAATTGTTCTGCAAATATTGAATTTGACATTTTTACCCAGAATTTCACCTGCCGTTTCTGCGGTTCGGCATTTTCCAAGGAGCAGATGGAGGAGATGTACCCTACCGATGAGCTTACCGAGGAATTCATAAAAGAAAACGCCCCCAGGGAAAATCAGCAGGAGGAAGAGGATTCTTTCGCCGAGCAGAACAATCTTTATTCCTGCCCCAGCTGCGGTGCGGAAATAATTTCAGACAACAAGGACACCGCCTCTACATACTGCCACTACTGCAACAGCGTTATAAGCCTTGCAGGCAGGCTTTCAGGCAAATTCAAGCCTGATAAGATTATTCCCTTCAAGAAAACCAAGGAGGATGCAATCGAAGGCTTTAAAGCATGGTGCGGAAAGAAAATGTTTCTGCCGAAGGGCTTTAAATCAGACAAAACCCTTGAAGAAATCAAGGGCGTTTATGTTCCCTTCTGGATTGCAGACTGCTGTGTAAACGGAGAGCTTGTGGCGCTCTGTAAAAATTCAAGCAGCCACAGAAGCGGCGACACTATTACAACTACTACCAAGGAATACAATGTTGTACGAAAAGGCAGCATCATATACAGAGGCGTCCCCGCAGACGGCTCATCAAGAGCAAATGACCAGCTTATGGAAAACATTGAGCCCTTCAACTACGATGAGCTTGTGGATTTCTCCATGGCTTACCTTTCGGGACACAACGCTGAAAAATACGATATAGACAAGGATACTGTATTCCCACGCATTTCAGGCAGGGTATGCAGTGCAGCATCACAGGAGTTCCGTAAATCAATAAAGGGATATTCCACTGTAATTCCGCAGAAATCCGAATTCCACATTTCACATATAAACTGGAATTACGCTCTTATGCCTATGTGGTTTTTATCCTATAAGTACAAGGACAAATACTATTACTATGCAATGAACGGGCAGACAGGCAAATTCGGCGGAAATCTGCCTATCGACAAGCTTAAGGTATTCCTTGTGGGTGCAGGCATTGTTCTTGTTCCCTTTCTCCTGTTCGGACTTATTATTGCGGGAGGGCTGCTGTTATGAGAAAAATAGTATCACTTATTACCTGTATTTCAGTCGCCTTTTCCCTGTCATCAATAAGCTTTGCTGAAAGCGAAACCGCCGAGACATTGTCTTCGGTTACAGAAACAGACGGCGGTTATATCGTTTTTGCGGATAACGAGAACCTTCTCACCGAGATAGAAGAAAACTACATAGTTGATTCAATCAGAGACGCTGTAAAGGAAAAGGACATTTCCATCGGTGTTGTTTCGGAAAGCGAAATCACACAGGACACTGCACAGTCATACTATGAGCAGATAAGTGACGTTGACAGCGATTTTGCGCTTATGCTTTTCAACGGGAATGAACATACCTTCTTTTTTTATGGAAGCGCCGAGGAAGAATTTGCAGATGACGAAAATGCTTTCTGGATGACCGAAAGCTATTTTGAAGGAGACTACTGCTTTGCTGCTGCACTTCAATTCCCTCTTGATATTCAGTATCATTATGTTGCTGAATATGATTATACCGAAACCACCGAAGCTGTTGCCGATGTATTCCCCGAAGATTATTTCAGCGAATCAGCAAGCGGAATATATACCGTAAGCCTCGAAAACGGCTGTATTGCACTGCTTCATGACCTGGACAACTCACTTACAGCAGATGAGGAGGAAGAGGTTCTTACCGACCTTATGAGCGCAGTTCGGGACAAGGATTTCAGCATAGGAATTGTAATCACCGACAATATCGGCGACGACAAATCCGATTACGGAGTTATGGATTTCGCTGACCTGTATTACGAGAATTACTGCGGCATCAACACAGACGGTATTCTTCTGCTTATCAACAATGACACAAAATATGACTGGATTTCCACCAGCGGCAGCTGTATAGATGTGTTTGACAATGCGATCGACCCCATTTTTGACGAAATATACGACTATCTCGTTGACGGAGACTACAGCATGGCCTGTCAGGGTTTTGTGCAGGGAGTAAAGTATTGCAGCGAGTACGAATATGACTACTACAATGACTACTATAATGACTACTATGATGATTACTATGATGATTACTATGATGAATACGTTGACATAAATTCGGTAGAAGACGCCTTTTTCCTTGCTGTATTCGCACTTTTCATCGCAGTTATTGCAGTTGCAATTTTTGCAGGCTCTGTAAACAAAAGTTATACAATGAGCAGAAATGTCAGCGCAGCAAACTATAAGCTTGTCAACTCTCTTGTCTTCACTCAGAGTACCGATACATTCCTGCGCACCTACACAACAAGAAGAAGAGTCAGCAGTTCATCTTCGGGAAGCAGCAGGAGCGGCAGCCGTTCAGGCGGAAGCTCCCACCGTTCAAGCAGCGGCGGACGTCACGGAGGCGGCGGAAGAAGAAGATAACGGCTTGACACAGCATATATATAAGTGGTATAATATTACTACACTTTTAAAGAGAGGAAATATCCCGACACTGCAATGAAAAAGAAATCAAATAAGCTTAATCTAATCATTTGCGGCATAGCGTTTGTTGTAATGCTGCTGTATATGTTTTTTGTAGATAAGTTAGAAAATCTTGTAAACTCTATTACAAATATAAATCCGCTGTTCCTGCTGATTGCAGTGGGATTCATGTGCGGATACTGGCTGCTTGAGGCGCTTGGACTTCATATGGCTGCAAAAAGTCTTGACCCTAAGGTTAAATTCAAGGACAGCCTGTTCGTTACAATGATAGGTCAGTATTTCAACTGCATTACCCCTTGTGCTACAGGTGGACAGCCTATGCAGGTGTATTACTACACAAAACGAGGTCTTTCACTCGGCTCGGCGATGACGGCTCTGGTATCCAGATTTATCGTTTATCAGTTTATTCTGACCGTTTATTCTATCGTTTTTCTCATTTCCAGGCTATCAATGTTCACAGAAGGAGTCTTTAAGGGACTTACAGTACTTGTACTGATAGGCTTCGTTGTAAACACAGCGGTTATCGTAATGCTGTTTATGGTTGCTTTCTTCAAAAAAACTACCACAAAGCTTGCACATGGTATTGTGAAGCTGCTGGCAAAGATAAGGATTATCAAAGACCCCGACGAAAAAATTGTTTTTATTGACAATGAGCTTGAACAGTATCACGAAAATTTTCTTTTCATTAAAAGCAAGCCTCTTCTTATACTGAAAATGTGCATTCTGACGGCAATTCAGCTGTTTCTTTATTTCAGCATTACCTATGTGATTTATTTGGGCTTTGGTCTTTCAGAAACGGATTTATTCACAATCACTGCCTGTCAGGCTTTCGTTCTTATGATCTCCTCATTCGTTCCGCTTCCCGGCGCTATGGGGGCGGCTGAGGGCAGCTATGCGGCATTTTTCGGTGATATTTTCGGAAGCTTTACCGCATTTTCTACATTTATATGGCGATTCCTTACTTTCTATCTGCCTATTATTATCGGTCTCTTTATTAACCTCTTCCTTACAAGGAGTGGAAAGGAAAACCTGAACGATATGCAGAACAACGCATAACAAAAAACGCAATTCAGTCTAACTGAATTGCGTTTTTATTTTATCCGAGTAATGCTTCAATAAGATCCTCGGGTTCTTCTCCCACCGGCACAATTTTAACTCCGAGAGCTTCTTCCGCTTCCCTTACGGTAATATTGTCAAGGAAAACAGGCTCATCTGCTTTAAGCATTGTTTTAGGGATAAGCAGTGCTTCGCCAAGCTTATCCTTATGAGGTTCAAGCTGTGCAATTAAATCGCCGCCCGTTACAAGACCTGCAACGGTTATTGTCTCGCCAAAAAAGGTGTTTTTTATCTCGAAAACATTGATTTTTACAGAGGGGAAACGTTCCATAGCCGCTTCTGCAAGCTCTGAAAGCAGAGGCTTTGCAAGCTTTCCTGTGGCAACCGAACGATTTATAACCGAACCGTCGTCCTCGACCTCCTCAAGACATTCAAGAAATCCGTCACGAAGATATGCCCACATACCCACACCATTTTCGTACTGGTCAAAAGCACCGTAATAATCGCTGCGGGGAACAGGAATGCCTGCAAGCAGGAAAAATTCATCCGCAGGATAAACAACACGTTCGCCGTACTCTTCTTCAAGCTTATCTGCATATTCTTCGATTATCTCAATTGCTTCACTTGCAGATTCCTTATCGTGCATTGCAATTTCCGTAAGCCCGTCACGGTATTTTGAAGCGCCGAAAGGCACTACCGCAATGCTCTGCACCGCAGGATAGAGAGCGGTCAGGTCGGATAGTGTCCGACGAAGCTCATCACCGTCATTGCAGCCTTTGCAGAGAACAATCTGACAGTTCATTGAAATGCCGTTTTCCGCCATTTTGGGGATATATTCAAGCACCTTTCCCGCATTCTTGTTGTGAAGCATTTTTATGCGGAGTTCGGGGTTTGTGGTATGGACAGATACGTTAACATTCAGCTTCATTCTGATTATTCTGTCAATATCTTCATCCGTCATATTTGTAAGCGTGATGTAGTTACCCTGCAGGAAGCTGAGACGGCTGTCATCATCCTTGAAATACAGGGTGTCACGCATACCGGAGGGCAGCTGGTCAATAAAGCAGAAAATACACTTATTACGGCAGGTCTGCTTCTTATCCATAAGATATGTTTCAAAATTAAGTCCGATTTCATCATAATCGTCCTTTTTTCTTACTGTTACATTACGTGTATCAAGTTCAAAATCCAGCTTACGTTCAAAAGTATAAAAACCATAATCAAGCGCATCATTTATAGGATTTCCGTTTATAGCAACAAGGGTTTCCCCTGCCTTTATTCCTGCTTTTGCCGCAGGTGAATGCGGAGTTACAGATTGGATTTTTACAGACATTGTTTTTTATCCTTTCGTTTACAGAAAATCAGATAACCGACAAAAACAGCTGCAGATGCAAGTGAAATAACTATACCTTCGGTAAGTCCGGGAACAGTGTATTCAAGTTCAATATCATGAGTGCCTTCAGGAACAATTACGCCTATCATACCGTTATTTACCTTGTAAACCTCAGTCTCTGCGCCGTCAACATATGCTTTCCAGCCTTGGTTGAAGGAAATGCTGAAAAATACCACGTTTTCACGGCTCAAATCAATTTTCGCAGTAAGACCGTTGTTGTTCTTAACAAGGTCATAGCAGGTTTCAGACTTGCGTCGTACGATAATCTCTGCATATTCCTCATCGGAAATCTCTCCGATTTCGCTTTCATCGCACAATGTAAGCAATCCTGCAAAATCATCGGGATTTTCGACAACAAGGTGCTTCAAATATGTCATAATTTTATCTTTCGGAAGCTCTATTTCCTGAATAAGCTCTTCTGAAATCATTGTATCATAGGTAAAGCCCATGGGGATGTAATTGTTGTTTTCGTAAAATGTTCCATTGCCAAAAGCTGCAACAGGAGTTATGTTTTCCAGAGAAGTTTCTTTCATTTTATATATGTACTTTACTGAAAGCAGGTCGTTGAGTTCACGATGTTCAGGCTCAAAGGGTACATATCTTCCATTGGCATAAACAAATCCATTATCCTCAACAAACTCTGCAAATCCTTCATCGTATGCACTGGTAAAGGCAAATGTACTGTCAATTCCCCATATCATATTATAATTGGAAAGGGTTTTGCTCTGAGTTATACGTGCATCCTCGTCAATTTCTTCAGGCAGAGGTATATTGTAATTGTATGCAGAAATGAGGTTCTGCTTTTCTATGTATCCATCTCCTGTAAGAAAATAAAAGGTCATTACCCCGAAAACCGAATAGCAGCCTACAATCGTAAAAATATAAAGCTTCGGCAAAAAATCCTTATCACGCTTTGATTTTACAACAATTACAAGCATTATAAGCGACAACGCCGTTACCGCAAAATGGAATATATTCTGCGGAACGCTGGTTGTAGCGATAGAAACACAGGAATCCGTAACCCATACAGGGTCAACAGCTATCTGATATATAAGAAGCGCAGCAAATACACCAACGCTTACAATAATGCCCGGTCTGAAGCTTATCTGCTCCTCCAGTGCCTTTACCGAAACCATTACACATATAAGCATTGGCATAAAATACCATCTTGCATAATATGAACTGTTAAACATAAAGAAGGTCTGATTAAGAACAGGCACAAACGCAATAACTGTGCAGCCAGCTATAAGATAACTCTGCCATGTTTTTCTTTTTGCAAATACATAGGAAATAACGCCTGCAGCAGAAAAAAGCGGAATAAATGCAGCAACTGATGCAAAAAGAGTACCGAATGGATAAACCGATTCACTTTCAGGAAACAGAGATACAAATGCAAACGGGTCGGGAACCATAAATGCGCTCTGAATTATCTTGAGATAATCAAAAACATCATTATACAGAAGCATATTTTCAGGCTGAATGAAGCTGCCTGCTCTGCTGTTTGCTGCCAGAACCTTTAACACAGGCAGGAATAATGCCATTGCCATTCCGCATCCGAGAATTGCTTCAACGGCAACACTGAAAAGATTTTTTAGCTTTATACCATCATTTCTGTCAGCGCATCTTATAAAGAAATATATAACACAGAAAACTGCAATGCTGAAGAAGGTAAAATAATTTACATATGCCAGCAATACAACTGCAAGAGCAAACACGCCTCTCCTTTTGTTGATACAAAGCTCATCAAGGGCGATGAGAATAAGAGGGAACAATGAAATTGCATCCATGAAATTATACACTAAATTCCAGGCATTAAACGAAGAAAAAGTGTAAAGCATTGAACCTATAACCGCATAATGAGGATTGGAAACAAACCGCTTTATATAAAGGTATGATGTAAGGGACGCAACAGCCGATTTCAGGGCTGTTACGTAAAAAATGGCATAAGGCATTGCGCTTTCGGGCACAAGCAGGAAAATAAGCGAGAAAGGAGAAAATATAATATGGGAATATGTAGAGAGAAACTGCCCGCCGAGACCGTTTGAAAAATCCCAGCCCAGATTCTTTCCTTCAAGAAGACACTCTCTGACATGATAAAAATACGGAACTGTCTGAGCGTTATAATCACCGCTGCCGTAAATAATACCGTCATTAATAATCAGATCGGGCAGAAAAATAAGCACATATAGTACAAATCCCATTATAAAGGCAAGAAAACCCTTGCTTTTAACTATTTTCTTGGCAATTTCCATTACGGATTCCTCCATATAAAGATAAAACAGCAGTACCATATGGTACTGCTGTTCTGTGCGTAAGTTACGTGCAATTAAGCTTCGCTGTGAGCGATAACTTCCTCGCCTTTGTAATAACCACAGCTTCCGCAAACCTTATGAGGCTGCTTAAGCTCGCCACAGTTTGTGCAGCGTGAAAATGCAGGTGCAGATAACTTCCATACCTGTGAACGTCTTTTGT
>CAZGRB010000084.1:0-9023 GCA_964527695.1 uncultured Ruminiclostridium sp. | reverse complement strand
GCAATGCCGGCAAGGATAGTAGTTGGTACGCAGTGGGGCGATGAAGGAAAGGGTAAGATTATTGACATTATCGCTTCAAGAGCAGATGTTGTTGTACGTTCGCAGGGCGGCAATAACGCAGGTCATACAGTAGTAAACAACGGTGAAACCTACAAGCTTCACCTTATCCCCTCGGGTATTCTTTATAAGGACACTCTCTGCCTTATCGGCGCAGGCGTAGTTCTTGACCCCAAGGATTTTATCGGAGAGCTTGATTCTTTAGGTGCAAGAGGTGTATCCTTTGCAAACCTTAAAATCGACCCCAGAGCTCACGTTGTAATGCCTTGGCATATCACTCTCGACGGTTTATCCGAACAGTTCAGAGGCAACAGCGATATCGGTACTACAAAGAGAGGTATCGGTCCTACTTATATGGACAAATACGAGCGTTGCGGTATCAGAGTATATGATTTAATCAATCCTGAAGTTTTCGCTGAAAAGGCAAGAAGCACAGGAATGCTCAAGAATAAGATTATCACAGAAGTTTACGGCGGTGAGGCTCACGATATCGAAGCTATCATCAAGGAATACACCGAATACGGTAAGCGTCTCAAACCCTACGTTGACGATGTATCCGTTATCGTATACAATGCCGCTAAGGAAGGCAAGCAGATTATGTTCGAGGGTGCTCAGGCTACTCTCCTTGATATTGACTTCGGTACTTACCCCTATGTTACATCTTCACACCCTCTCTCCGCAGGAGTATGTGTAGGTACAGGCGTAGGCCCTATGATGATAAACGATATTATTGGTGTTGCCAAGGCATATACAACAAGAGTCGGCAAGGGTCCTTTCCCTACCGAGCTTGAAAATGAAACAGGCGAGCTTATCCGCAACAAGGGCGGCGAGTTCGGTACAACAACAGGCAGACCCAGAAGAACAGGCTGGTTCGACGCAGTTATCGTACGTCACTCTGTACGTGTAAACGGTCTTTCCAAGCTTGCTATCAACAAGCTGGATACATTAAGCGGTATCGGCGACCTTAAAATCTGCGTTGCTTACAAGAAGGCTGACGGCACAATCTTAAAGGATTTCCCTGCCGCACTTGAGGAGCTTGCAGACTGTGAGCCTGTATATGAAGAATTCAAGGGCTTTGACGAGGATATCTCGGGCTGCAAGAGCTTTGATGAATTACCTCAGATCTGCAAGGACTACATCTTAAAGCTTGAAGAACTTTGCGAATGTAAGATTGCTATGGTTGGTATCGGTCCTGACAGAAGTCAGATTCTCGAAAGATAACAAATAAACTTTAAAAGGAACTATCTTAAGGCGGCTCGCCTTCCGGCAGTTCCTTTTATTAATAGTAAGGGTGATTATTTTGAAAATTCTTTTTATAGGTGACGTTGTTGGACAGAACAGCTGTGAATATCTCGGCTCAAAGCTTCCTAAAATCAAACGTGACTACTCCATAGATTTAACTATTGTCAACGGTGAAAACTCCGCTGACGGAAACGGCATTACCCCCTTTTCCGCCAATCTGCTGCTCAACGGCGGAGCGGATATCATTACCACAGGAAATCACTGCTTCCGCAGACGGGAAATGAATGATATGTTTGAAGAAAGCAGCGTCATCATCCGTCCCGCAAACCTGGGCGAAACTTACGGAAACGGCTGGTGTATCGCTGATATGGGAAGTGCAAGGGTTGCTGTTGTAAACCTTATGGGTATGGCATATATGGATAACTGTGACAATCCCTTTTTCTGTATTGACAAGGTGCTTAAAGAAATAGACACTCCCAATATTATCGTTGATTTTCACGCAGAAGCTACCTCGGAAAAAAAGGCAATGGGCTATTATCTGGAGGGACGTGTTTCCGCAGTTCTGGGCACTCATACCCATGTTCAGACAAACGATGATGAAATTCTCGGACATCACACGGGTTATATAACCGATGTGGGAATGACAGGTGCAAGACGTTCAGTGCTCGGCGTTGACAAGGATATTATTATTTCAAGGCTTACCACTTACTACCCTCAGAAGCACACCTACCCCGACGGAGATATTATGATTAACGGCGTTGTGCTGGAAATCGAAAAGAAAAACGGTAAATGCCTCAGTATTGAAAAAATAAATATGTAAAAGTAAAAAATATTTACATTTTTAGTTAAAAACTATTGACAACTTAAAATGGCAATGGTATAATAAAGTAAATTAAATTTACAGAAAGAAAGGAATGATTTACGTATGTCGCTTACAGTTCAGAACCTTTCAAAATCATTCAGCGGTCATGTTGCTGTAAAGGATTTATCCTTTGAGTTTACAGAACCCGGTGTATTTGCTTTCCTCGGCACTAACGGTGCAGGTAAGAGCACATCAATCAGAATGATTCTGAATATGCTGAAAAAGGACAGCGGTACAGTTCTCTGGAGAGGGAAAGAATTAAACGTACTGGAGGAAAATATCGGCTATCTTTCGGAAGAAAGAGGTCTTTACCCCAAGTACAACGTGCTTGAGCAGATGAATTACTTTGCATCACTCAAGGGGCTTAAGAAAAGCGAGGCGAAGCAATCTATCGACTATCTTTTCGACCGCCTGAAAATCAATGAATACCGCAAAAAGAATGCGGAACAGCTTTCAAAGGGTAACCAGCAGAAGGTACAGCTTGCAGCTGCACTTATCGGCAACCCCGAGCTTATTATCCTTGACGAACCGCTCAGCGGTCTTGACCCCGTAAACGCTGATTTATTCAAGGATATTATCCGTGAGCAGCGTGACGCAGGCAAATTCATCATCATGTCCAGCCACCAGATGCAGACTATTGAAGAATTCTGCGAGGACCTTGTACTTTTACACAGAGGCGAGGTTGTTTTACAGGGTAACCTTAATGCAATCAAAAAATCATATGGCAGAGTAAACCTGTCTGTCAAGGCTGACGGCGAATTTCTTGATATTGCCGAAGAATGTGGTCTTACTGTTGTTCAGCACACGCCTAACGGTACCGATTTCAAGGTTAAAAATGAAGCTGACGCTCAGAATTTACTGAAAAGGATGCTGGAAAAAAATATAAATGTAGTTACATTCGATTTAAGAGAGCCTTCTCTTCACGAATTATTTGTTGAAAAATGCGGCGGCGACGCAGTAGAAGAAAGCGAGGTCGGTGCAAATGAAAACTAAAGGCTGGAAAAACATATTCGGTTTTACCTTTTTACAGCAGATAAAGACAAAGAGCTTTATCATCAGTACCACAATTATTGCTATTATCGTAGCGCTTATTGCTGCTACCGTTAATATCCTCCCTGCTGTTCTTCTTGAGGACGAACTGAACAAAATCGAGGATACCCTTGAGGGTGATACGGACGCTTTCACTATTGACAAGCTTTATATTGCCAACGAAACAGGACTTAATGTAAATTTTGCATTTACAACAACTTCCTTCGGTATTGCTCCCGAAAATATTGAACCCTCCACCGTTGAAGCAAAAATTGAAGAGCTTGCGGAGACAACTGAAAATGCAATGCTGGCTCACCTTACAATGACCGACGGTTATCTTTCAGTTGACGCTTATTATTCAGGCGTAAATTCAACTATTGATTCAAACGACTGCTCTTCCGTACTCAGTGTACTTGCTACTCAGCTTGATATGCAGTATCTCAGTTCTATCGGTATGAATGCTGAGCAGATGTCCACAGTTATGGCAGGTGTTTCCACTTCCCTTTTACAGGCAGGCGATGAACCCGTTTCCTTTGTGGATGAAATACTGAATATGATTATTCCTATGATTGCGTCACTAATCCTGTTTATCTTCATCTTCTTGTACAGCCAGATGGTAGCACAGTCTATTGCAAGTGAAAAATCCTCACGCATTATGGAATATCTGCTTACCTCTGTAAGTCCTCTTTCAATCATTATCGGCAAGGTTCTTGCAATGTGCAGCGTTTCTCTTATGCAGTTCCTGATTTTTGTAGCTGCAGGCGGTTTAGGCTTCGGTCTTTCAATGCCCTTCGGTATCTTTGCAAAGATTGACGATATTGTAGCCGGCGTAAGCGAATCAGGCGTTGGTATTGAAGCTCAGAACGTTGTAAACGACATTATGAGTGCTTTCTCCTCTGTAAACATCGGTACGCTTGTAATAATCATCATTACATTTATTTTAGGTTTCCTTGTATATGCGCTTATCGCAGGTCTTGCAGGCGCAAGCATCAGCAAGATGGAAGACCTTTCAGCGGCTATTCAGCCTATGAGCATTATCGGTGTTCTCGGCTTCTACCTTGCATATATGCCCCAGATAGGCAATGCCGAAGGCGAAAGCAACATCATTTCCATTATTGCAAGATACATTCCTATTTCTTCTCCCTTCTGTCTCCCCTCGGCTTATATGCTGGGACAGATGACACTGGTTGAAGTAATAATCGCACTTGGTATTCTGCTCGTTTGTGTTATTATCCTTGCACTTATAGTTGCAAAGGTTTATGAACACATTATTCTCCACACAGGCGACAGATTAAAGCTTGCAGATATGCTTAAGATGTCTGAAAGTGCAAAGAAAACAGAAAGCAAATAAATAAATGAAGCCACGCAGAGTAATCTGCGTGGCTTCATTTATTTATAGCGTTCTATCATCAATTCCCAATTATCAAGTGCCGCCTTTGCAATCACGGGGTCATACATAATTCCCACATTCTTTTCTATTTCGGATCTGCACACTTCAAAAGGCATTGCCTTACGGTAGGAACGGTTGGAAAGCATTGCGTCGATAGAATCACAAACGGCGATTATACGCGCGCCAAGAGGTATTTCCTCGCCTTTTGCGCCGAAGGGATAGCCTTTGCCGTCATAACGTTCATGGTGATGGAGAATTATTGCGGAAATACGGGAAAGCTTAGCGGATTTCTGAAGAATTTCAGCACCGATTTCGGGATGCCTTTTCATAAGCGCCCACTCATCATCATCAAGTCTCCCCTCTTTTAAAAGCACACGGTCAGGAATGCCGATTTTGCCTATATCATGAAGATGCCCTGCAATATGTATTTCCTGCGACTGTTCTTCGGAAAGACCGAGAATATGACACAGTTCACACGCCATATCGCTGACTCTTTCAGAGTGGTTGCCCGTATAGGGATCACGGGCGTCAAGGGCGGATGCAATACATTCTACAAACTCGTGATATTCAAAATTTTCTTCACATATACAATTCATTTTATTTTCTCTCCTGTTTTCTTTTTTAATGATAACATAATATTCTGTTAAAGTCAAGAAAATGAACGAAAATGCGCCGATGTAAAACCGACGCATTAACGTAAAAATATCTGAAAGGAGGAAGCGTGCCGCCTCAGGCTGTTCACGCCTTTTTCTGTCTTGTCTTAATTTACAAGCGCTTCACCAAGAGCCTTACAGCTTGCAAGACCGTCTGCATCGGGAGCGTCGTTTATAATGAGACCTTCATCGTTTGTAACCTCAGCGCCTGCTGCCTTTGCTCTTTCAACCCAGTTTCTCATCCACTGACCGTCACCCCAGCCATAAGAGCCGAAAAGTGCAATTTTTTTGCCTGAAAGCTTTCCTTCAACAGATGTGAAGAAGGGGTCAAATTCGCTTTCTTCAAGAACTTCATCACCCATAGAGGGACAGCCGAATGCAATTCTGTCATAATCAGCAACATCGCCGCTGAAATCGGAAACGCTGAAAAGCTCTGCGCCTGCACCTTCCGCTACTGCCGCTGCCATCTGTTCTGTATTACCTGTGCCGCTCCAATAAATTACTGCTGTTTTCATTTTGTACCTTACCTTTCTTCGGGATAACCCGTCTTTAACTTATTTTAAGAGCCTGATATATATCACAGCCCGTATTTAACCTTCCGCACAGAAAGCTCCTGCACTTTGCATAATTTGAAAATGTACGTGCAGCCTTGATTTCATCTCCGTAAACCTTGTGACAGCCGCAGAATTTATAATTAGCGCCGCCGTTTTCAATAAACCCAACGACATCCTCCAGCGGATAATCAAGGAAAATTCCTACCTCATGGGGAAAATCGTTATTCTCTCTTATACGTTCCGAAAGTCTTGCGATACATTCATCAATATTCATTTCTTCACTGTAACCATATTCTGCAAGAAAGCTTCTGATTTTACTGTCAGAAAGCCTTTTTTCAAGCAATTTCCTGTTATAGACGAGAATCAATGATTTGCTTTCACATTCACACAAAATCTTGATAAAAAGGTCTCTCGCTGCCGCCTTTTCGTTGAATCTGCTGATATTTGCTGTAATATCAAACTCACTGTGGCTGAGCGAAAGCATACTCGCCGCTTTTATTCCAAGCAGAGATGGTGCTGCATGAAAGGCAAGCTTCTGTTCAAAACGTGAATATTCAACGCTTAACATATAACATCATCCTTTCGTTGTTAGGTTTCGCTAACCATGTGTTTAAAAATAAAAGCCAACATATGTTAGCTCTTCCTAACGATTATATAATACACTATTTTCATCAATTTGTCAATAGGTTTTATGAAATAATTTTTAGTTATAAAAATATATGCGTGGGTATTGCAAAATCAACACCTGATATGATATAATTACATTATGTGTAAATTATACCCCGAAAGGAAAAATATTATGAAATCAAGTAAATTTAAAAGAATTACCGCATTACTCCTTGCGGTTTCAATGCTCGCTTCATGCTCAGGCGGCGGCACAACCGTTCAGAGTAATGACGACTCAGTCTCCGAAGATGTTTCAGACACAACGCAAGAAACTGTTTCCGATACTGCAGATGAACCTGCCGTACTGCTTTCAAATCCCATAGCTGTTGATGAAGACGGCAATGTGGATATGGAGGTTGCTCTTGCTTACGAAACTGATTATGACGCATTACTTGCTTCCCTTGACGCAAAAACAGTTGCAGACGGTGATACAGTTTCCGAAAATTCCAACGAAAATACAATGGCTGTTTTCAATTTCCTGAAAGAAAACTACGGAAAGAATCTTATTACTGCACAGCAGGTACTTAACGAAAAGCAGACAGAGGATGTTCTTTATTATATGGAAACAGGCGACCTCCCTGCTATGAAGGGCTTTGACTTTATTGATGTTACAGTTAATGAAGCAGGAAACAGAAGTATGTGGACTGATATGGCTATTGAATGGTATCAGAAGTCAGGAGGTCTCGTTACCTTCTGCTGGCACTGGAGAGTTCCTGCAGTTATTGAAAATGCCGATGACCCCAACTCACGCTTCTTCTACTCCGAAGATATTGAAAATTACTGCAAAATCAACAGCGGCACAAAGTTCAGCCTTGCAAATGCCGTAACTCCCGGCACTGCAGAATATGAAATAGTTATCAATGATATTGACACAGTTGCAATCGAGCTTCAGAAGCTTGAATCAGCAGGTGTTACCGTACTCTGGAGACCTCTCCACGAGGCAAGCGGCGCATGGTTCTGGTGGGGCGTTGCCGACAGGGAAACTGCCGAAGGCGAATACTATCAGAAGCTCTGGTATATGCTTTACGACAGACTTGAAAACTACCATAAGCTTACAAATCTTATCTGGATATGGAACGGTCAGTCCAAGCATACTATGGTTCATGCAGGCACATATGATATTGCAGGTATTGACGTTTATCCCAACTCGCTTGACCACTCTGTTCAGGAACCAAAATACAACAATCTCCTTACAATCAGTGACGAAAGTAAAATGCTCGCCCTCACAGAAGTAGGTTATATTCCTGACCCTGATGAGCTTGCGGCTTCCGAAACTGTAAACTGGCTCTACTATATGCCCTGGTACGGTGAATTTGTATACAAAGGAACAAATATCTACGGTATTCCCAAAATCAATGAGGAGCGTCTTACCTCTGATTTCCTCAAGAATCTTTTTGCTCACGATAATGTAATTACATGGTCTGAGCTTCCTCAGTGGGAAGGTACAACAAAAGAAGTACCCTATTCTGTGACAAGCCAGATGCTTTACATCAATATGACTCTTGAGGAGGAGGCAGGTCAGTAATGGAAATTACACTCAGATGCGGTAATTCCTCAGCAAAAATCATATCAAAAGGCGCAGAGCTTAAATCATACATTGCTGACGGCAAGGAGCTTATGTGGTGCGCCGATGAAAATTACTGGGGTAAGACCTCTCCTTTCCTGTTCCCTATGATTGGTAATCTGAGAAATGGTAAGACAATCATCAACGGAAAGGAATACGCTATCTCAAAGCACGGCTTTGCACGAGACAATGAATTTACGGTGGAAAGCACAACTGAGAACAAAGCTGTTCTTTGTTTTGAAAGCAGTGAAGAAACCCTTAAAAGCTTCCCCTTCGGCTTTAAGGTTACTCTTACCTATACGCTTACAGAAAAGGAGCTTGAAATCACTTATTCCGTCGAAAACAGGAGCAGTGAAGAAATGCCCTATTGTATCGGCGCTCACCCTGCTTTCGCCTGCGATAAGGAGTTTGACAGCTATAAGCTTGTTTTCTCTCAGAATGAAACGGTAAACAGTCCTGTAATGAACCTTGAAACACGTATGTGGAGCGACAGAAACCGTATAGGCAGGCTTTCGGACAGCAATGAGTATTCCCTTGATTACACCCTTTTCGACAATGACTGCGTTTACTTTGATACAATAAAATCAAAGAGCTGTTCCCTTGTTTCAGGCAATGAGGGTGTAAAGGTAAGCTGGGAGGGTTTTGAAACGCTGGGGGTATGGACCCCCGACCATAAAAATGCCCCCTTTGTATGCATAGAGCCCTGGTGCGGCTGTGACGACTATGATACCGACAACGGTGTTTTTGCCGAAAAACGTGGTATACAGCTTGCCGCTCCCGGCGAAACTAAAAAATACAAGATGATTATTGAAAAAATTTAACGGCAATTATGCCGCTTTGCACAGAGCAAAGCGGCATAAAAACTATATAAGGATTGAAAAATGGAAGCTATACAGAATTTTGAATTTTCAGTGCTTAACGGAATACAGGATATATTGCAGTGCGGTTTTCTGGATGCCCTCATGCCGATACTTGCTACTATAACGCAATAAAGCTTTACTATGAT
>CAZGRB010000083.1:0-9068 GCA_964527695.1 uncultured Ruminiclostridium sp. | reverse complement strand
CGTAGTTACCGCCTGTCTTTGTATAGCCCATACCGCCCTTTACTGCACGTACGTAGTTCTGTTCAACGTAGATGTCAACGGGGTTTAAGCCGCTTGCGTAGTAAGCGCCTGAGGGTGAGCAGATGATGATGAAGTAGTATTTGTCGCCGGGGCGTACGCCGAGGAAGGGGTCAGCCGCGAAAATAAAGGGTCTGATGTAGAGGGAAGCGCCGTCTGTGTGGGGAACCCAGTCCTTATCAACCTCAACAAGTGTATGAAGTGCCTGTAAAGCGTCTTCAACGCGAATCTGAGGGATGATAAGACGTTCAGCAGATACGTTTAAACGCTTGAAGTTTTCTTCGGGGCGGAAGAACTGGATTTCGCCGTCAGGTGTTCTGTAAGCCTTCATGCCTTCGAAGATTTCCTGACCATAGTGGAGTACCATAGCGGCAGGAGAAAGGGAGATTTCGCCGAAGGGTACGATTCTTGCATCGTGCCAGCCCATACCTGTGTCGTATTCCATAACGAACATATGGTCGGAGAACTCCTTGCCGAAACCGAGCTTGCTTTCATCAGCGGGCTTTGCCTTGGGTGTGGTTGTTTTTACAATTTTGATTTCCATTGTCTTTATTTCCTTTCTTTATAGCGTTACGCTTTATTGAATTAACTTATATTATACCATTTTTATATGGGTTTGTAAATACATTTTTATAAAAAAGTGGGGCTTATGAATTAATCTTCCTGTGAGAGTTCTTTGCTTTTTTCAAAGGCGGCAAGCATATATTCGTACACCTTATCATCGGAAGCTCCTGCGCGTAGGGTTGTCTGATATACTGAATAATGTGCAAAATCGCTTCCGCATGAGGTGAAACGCCGCGATGGCACAAAAACCAACGAGCCATTGTCGGGGCGTAGAACATAAATGCTCATATTGTCGCAGCAAAAGCCGCGCCAGCTTTTAAATCGTGTAAATTCGCGCCACGGAGGATTATCCTTTCGTTCCTTGGAGGAGCGTTTATCCAAGGGGTTATTTTTTGCCCATTCAAAAACGCTGTTTAGAGTCTGGCATACAGTGGAGCTGTCGTATGGAGGATTTATTCTTTCACAATAATTAGCAATTACAAATTCTCCTCGGCTGTTCTGAGCCATTGCGGCAATTTTAAGTCCCTCCTTTTCGGAAAGAAAAAGGATAGCCTGTTGTCTGTGGGCAAAGCTGAAAACCAGTTCATATGCGTTTTTAATCTCAGCACCTAACTGCTCGGGAGTCATGTCGTGGAATTCACGGTTTTCAATCAGCTGATACGAATAATAGGGCTCATCCTTATAGTCGAGTTCGAGAGTGATTTTTCCGTCTTCGAAAAAGTGAACAATTATATCCTCATATTTTTTCCATGACGGGAAATTCTTCATTTGGGTGCAAAACTCGCCCTTTTCATGTTTTTCCTTTATGTAATCAAAGCTTTTCATAACTGCTTCACCAAGCTGTGCGGTAGAGGCGGTTATTTTAAGCTTTACGGCGTTTTCATCAGCGCCATGGGCACCGTTTATCAGCTTGACAAACGGAATAACTATATAGCTTTTACCATCTGATTTTATGGTGACTGATTCATAATTTTTCATATGCTTCTCCTTATTTTCGCGAAAATTCATCTCTCATAGCTACCGCAAGAGTGTCGCAGCGCTCGTTTTCTGCGTGTCCTGCGTGCCCCTTTATCCAGTTGAAGGTTACATCGTGGATTTCGAGCAGGTTTAAGAGTCTTTCCCATAAATCACTGTTAAGGGCAGGCTTCTTGTCGCTCTTGACCCAGCCGTTTTTCTTCCAGGACTTTGCCCAGCCCTTTGTAACGCTGTCCACAACGTACTTTGAGTCGGTCTGGAGTATAACCTTGCAGGGGTATTTCAGTGCTTCAAGCCCTGTAATTACCCCCATAAGCTCCATACGGTTGTTGGTGGTGTGTTTTTCGCCGCCCGAAAGCTCCTTTTCACGTCCGTCGCAGCGAAGAATTACTCCGTAGCCGCCTGGCCCGGGATTTCCCGAGCAGGCTCCGTCCGAAAATATATAAACTGTCTTTTTATCCATTTTTTCTGTCCTTTCTTCGTAAGCCTTCCGCAATTTTTCTTGCAGCTGCCGATAAACCTATGATAACTCCCAGTGCTGACGCTGAAATTATGATTGCGCAAGCGGTCATTTCCTTTTCAAACGCAACTATACCAAAGAACCACGGGAACAGCATGCTGCCGAGGGTAAAAGCTGAAATAAGCACCGCCAGCATTGCAACCTTCCATGATTTTACGGGGTGACAGCAGCGTGCTGTTATCATAAAGGAAATTGCCGAAAGCACTACCGTTGCAAGAGTGCTCATCTGAGTTGTGGTAAACCCGAAAACATCTGAGCAGACAAGCACTGCAATCATAGCAAGTACAACGGTAATTCCGTTGGGGATTGCTCTCTGCATTACATTTCCCATAAAGCTGCCCTTTATAATATCATTATTTGGCTGAAGTGCAAGCAGAAAGCTGGGCGCACCGATACAAAGCGCATTTATAAGGGTCATTTGTATGGGCTCAAACAGGAACGGAAGCTGTATAAATACAAAAACAAGTGCAAGCAGAAAGCTGTAAACGGTTTTGGAGAGGAAAAGAGTAGCCGAGCGCTGCAGATTGTTTATTGTGCGCCTTCCCTCGGCAACCACAAGAGGCATTGAAGCAAAATTGCTGTCAAGAAGCACAAGGTTCGACACATTTCTTGCTGCTTCGCTTCCGCTCTGCATAGCTACGGAACAGTCGGCTTCCTTAAGGGCGAGAACGTCATTGACGCCGTCGCCCGTCATTCCTACGGTATGTCCTTTTGCTTTCAGTGCCTTTATGATTTCCAGTTTTTTATCGGGGGTGACCCGTCCGAAAACCGTGTAATCGTCAATCACCTCAGCTATATTTTCAACATCGCCTGCGTCAATATATCTGTCGGCGTTCTGAACGCCTGCTTTTTTGGCAACTGCGCTTACGGTCAGGGGATTATCACCTGAAATAATCTTTATTTCAACGCCCTGTTCCCTGAAAAATTCAAGAGTGTCAGGTGCTTCCTCACGGATTTTATCGGTGATTGCGATAAGTGCCAGAGGGGTTATATCTTCGGGGAGTTCCTTGCCGCCGAAGGGCAGGGGAGAGTATGCGAAAAGTATAATTCTGCGTCCGTCTGCCGAAAAATCTTCAACTGCCCTGCTGATTTCCGTGAACCTTTCGCCCATAATAATTTCCGCCGCACCTGCGATATAGCTGCCTTTGTCTTCAAACTGCGCTCCGCTCCATTTTCTTGCAGAAGAAAATGGGATTATCCTTTCTTCTTTCCATGAGCTTTCGCCGTTCCAGCGTTTTTTCATTGCGCTATAGGTGGGGTTGCCGTCGTTAAGAGCATTCATAAGTGCGGTAATTGCTTCATCAACAGGGGCTTCTGTAAGGAGCTTCACTTCTTCAACTGCCATTACCCCTTCGGTGACAGTGCCGGTTTTGTCAAGGCATAGAACGTCAACTCTTGCTAATGCTTCAATGCAGTACATATCCTGCACAAGCGTCTTTTTCTGCGCAAGGCGGACTGTGCTTACGGCAAGAACCACGCTGGACAGCAGGACAAGCCCTTCGGGAATCATACCGATTATTGCGGCAACGGTGCTGGTAACTGCACGGCTGAAGCCCTGGCCTGTGGCAAACACGGAATTGTAAAGGAGAAATGCCATAATAGGGATAATACACACACCGATAATCTTCAGAATCATATTTATAGCGTTCATCATCTTTGATTTCGGCTTTTTGAGGTATTTTGCTCCGCTTGTGATTCTGCTTGCGAAGCTGTCTGCACCGAGAGCTGTGACGACTGCTCTTGCTTCGCCGCTCACAACAAAGCTTCCTGACAGGATTTCACCGCCCTCCTTCTTGTAAACGGGATCGGCTTCACCTGTGATAAGGCTTTCGTTTACCTCGCATTCACCCTGAACAATCTGACAGTCTGCTGCCGCCTGAGTTCCTGTGCGGAAAACTATAAGCTCGTCCGCAACTATCTCCTCGGTCGGAATTTCGGTTTCATTCCCGTCACGGATAACACTTGCCTTGGGAGCGGAAACGAGGGTGAGCCTGTCGATTATGCGTTTTGCACGGATTTCCTGAAAAATTCCTATTCCTGTATTGAATATGATGACAAGTGCAAACATCGCATTTTTGGGAGAGCCTGCCAGAAAAACCATTACGGCAAGTGCTACATTTATTAGATTGAAAAAAGTAAAGATGTTCTGAAAAACAATCTGATTTACCGATTTCGTTTTTGGATTAGGATTGCCGTTTACTCTGCCTTTTTTTACCCTTTCAGCAACCTGCTCCGACGTAAGTCCTTTTGTTTTATCTGTCATTTTATGATTTCCTCTCAATCAAACTGAAACTATTATACTACAATTAAATAAAAATGTAAAGTGCAGAGGGTCGCCTCGTCCACTCTCCGCCCTGCGGAGAGCCGCCAGCGGCTCCCGTGCTCCGCAAACTCCGTTTGCTCCGCACCTGCGGCGGCGCTGCCGCCGCCCCTTATTGACAATTTTCCTTCTTTATGCTATTATAAATCCGTATAGATATTTTCGGAATAAGCACCGTGTGTATATTATATATATGGTATAGAAAGGAACAAGCGATGAAAAAGATCATTTCCGTAATTTTAGCCTCTGTAATGCTGCTCAGCCTCTGCGGCTGTCAGGACAGCAGTCAGAGTGAAAGCTTTACCACAACCACAGCGCCCGTTGATGTGCGCCCCGAAGCACCCAACTTCGTCGGCCTCAGCCTTGAACAGATTGAAATGCGCTATCCCGACCTTACACTTGAACCTACATATAAGTATTCCGATGAATACGCAAAAAATGTAGTAATCGAGCAGGAAATTGCCGCAGGCGAAAGATACGACGACGATACAGTTTTCAAGGTTGTTGTCAGCAGCGGCTCAAAGCTTATCGAAATTGACGATTACACCAACAGAAACATTGATGATGTTGAGATGCTGCTTGACAAGCAGGGCTTTGTCTGCGACATTATCTATGCAGAGGACAGCACGGTTACAAAGAACTGCGTTATAAAGACCGTTCCTTCCGCCCGTGAAAAGGCAGAGGCAGGTACAGTGGTAACCTGTTACGTAAGCCTCGGCGCAGCTACCGTTATGAGTATTGTACCCGATATGACTGGTCTTACTATCGAGGAAGCAACTGACCTTGCTCAGGAAAATAACCTGAAGCTTACCATCACGTATGACGATTCCGCTGAATCCGCAGACGCAGAGCCCGGTACAGTCATTTCCCAGAGTATTGACCCTGAAACTGAGGTTGAGCCTGACACACGGGTAGTTGTAACAATTGCAGGTGAGACGGTTTCCTCATCTTCTTCAACAACCATAAACGTTTCACTTAAGGGCGACGTTTCGGGAGAATTCCAGCTCAAGTACTATATCGACGGCACACTTCAGGAAGAAAAGACCGAAATCAAGGAGCTGAGCCTTACCAAAAAGATAAGCTGGGAGGTTTCAGGCACAGACGTTCACACCTTTACTATTATTGTTACCTCACTCAAGACAGGTAAATCAGGCACCCTCTACGAAATGGAAGTGGATTTCACTCAGAATCCGCCCACTCGTGACCATCACGACACCTTCAACGCCAATATTTTCTCCGAGCTTCTCCAGTAAGCGGATTGTGAAGTAATAGCCTCCCCTGTGTAAGGGGAGGTGTCATACGGAGTATGACGGAGGGGTTGCAGACAGAGACAATTCCACAGCTCCCTTCTGCAAGGGAGCTTTTTACGTCATCAAGGTTACATTTAAGTTTCAGAAAACGAAATTTTGCAATTTATCCGAAAGATAATTTCATAAATTTAAGGTAAGTGTAACGAATTGAGTAAAAAATGCACAAATTGAAAATTACTGTTTGTAAAAAATCTATAAAAATTTAGTGTTTTGGAAAAAATTGAAAAAAATCTCTTGCAAAAATGACCAAAATACGCTATACTGTAATTACAGCAAAGAGTAATCTTTGTTGAATAAGGATATAACCCCGAGGGGTTATACATAAAATTTTTTTTAAGGAGGAAAAAACAATGATAAAGTTTTTCCAGAAGCTTAAGGCTAAGAAGGGCTTTACACTCGTTGAGTTAATCGTAGTTATTGCTATCATCGGTGTATTAGCTGCAATCCTCGTTCCTACAATGTTAGGTTATGTTACATCTTCCCGTGTAACTTCTGCTGACACAACAGCATCTAAGATTGAGGACTCCATCGACACATTCCTTACACAGGCTGACACAGCAGGTTATGGTATGCTTCAGTCCAACACTGCAATCACTCTTCTCACAGGTGAATGCACAGGCGGTGTATGGACAATTACAGCAACTGATACTTCTTGCTTCAAGTCTACTACAACAGTTTCTTGGGGTACTGGTTCTGGTAAGTCCGCTAACGAAACAAAGGTAGGCGTTGGTGAAGCTCTTGACCTTCTCGCGATTGAACTTGCTAACCTTTTCCCTGATGTTGAACAGTGTGCTTTTGAAGCAGGCCTTAAGGCTGGCGACTGTGCATCCGTTTGGTACACAGCTGACGCTGCTACTTCTGGTGCTGTAACAGACCTTACAAACGGTTCACAGACAGAAGCTACAGGCGGTGCTTGGGCTGTTGATACATTCGCTTGGGACAACACAACAGCTGGTGTTTCTACAGATGGTTTCATCGTAGGTACATCTCCTAAGCTCAACCTTGGCTAATATCTTAGTCTGAGATTCTGACAAGTTAAAACGCTTTTTCCCCGACGGGAAACCGTCGGGGAATTAAGTGATTTTAAGGCTTTTATATGAAACTGCAGGTATGTGGTCTGATATAAGAGTTTTAAAATCAGAAGGAGAGGTACTTATGGACAAATTTTTCAGACGCTCCATGAATAAGAAAGGCTTTACAATGGTTGAATTAATCGTTGTAATCGCCATTATCGCTATTCTTGCCGCAATGATTCTTCCTAATCTTTTTGCTTCCGATGTTCCCACAAAGGGAAAGGGCTATGCAAAGTCCTATTATTTCGCTGCTCAGGAATTCTTTTCCCGTCAGAAGATAGCTGAAAACCCCGACGCTACGCCTTTCGGGTCTGATACAGAGTTATATTTCTACACGACGGTTGACGGTTTCGGCAATGCTACAGAAAGCGGTGTTCTTCCCGCAGGCTCAGGCACCCCCTCCTCTATGACCTCCGCAACAACTGTTCAGGGAGGCAGCGGTACTGATGAGTATAAGAAATTTGTTTCAGATTTTGAATTTTATATGAAAAATAATCTGGAAGAATGTGACTACGAGGGTGTATATTATCTTGTAGTAGACAATAATTACCGTGTTCAGGCAGCTTACTGGTCCGAAGCGAATATCGGCGAGCTTACAGCAAATGCTTCTGACCTTCGTTTCTCCGACGATAACGTTGTAGGCGGCTACTGGTGCTGTGCATTCCCTGCGGAGCTTTCCACTGTTGCAGGTGTTTCGGACAGAGCAATGTTCAAGTATACATATTAATAAAATCAACCCCGCAGTTCAAGGACCGTGGGGTTAAAAAATAATTATAGAAATATAGAAAAAGATATAAAGGTATATTGATATGAAAAAAATGAATAAAAAGGGCTTCACACTTGTGGAGCTTATTGTCGTGATTGCGATTATCGGAGTTCTTGCGGCTATTCTTGTTCCTACTCTTATGGGGTATGCTCTGGAAGCAAAGGTTACATCTGCAAATACAACCGCATCCAACCTCAGAAAAACCATAAATGCCTATTTTACCGAGGTTGACGGTCTCGGATATGGTATGCGCAATACAAATCAGGCTGTAACCGACGCCGAGATTACGGTTGTGGGAGGCGTCTGGACGCTTACAATTACTGACCATTCATGGTTTAACGATGATTCAATCGTATGGGACGGAACAGGCGTATGCAGCGGAGTTTACACAAGAGTAACAGGCGATTCCGCAGAGGATGAGCTTGTCAAAAAAGTTGCGGCATCTCTCCCCGACGTGGAAGACGCCTTTATCAGATTCAATATCAAAAGCGGTACCTGTAATGCTCTTTATATGACAACCGAGTCCAGTTCCGATGTTACAATTCTTGCCTTTGACGACGACGGCTGGTCTGCGGAGGTTTACAACTGGGACAACAGCAATGCAGGCGTTTGCTCCGAAGGCTTTGTTGTCGGCACTTCACCTGTACTCGTAATGGGCTGAGTCAGGCCGTTTAAAACAGTAAAAAATCCCTGCTGTCTGTAACAGCAGGGATTTACTTTGAATGTACTTATTCCTTTACGTAGAAAGGCTCTGTTACCTTATCGACATTCTGACCGTAGGGCGAATTTACAGGAACAGCAATCACGGGGAATTTTGTAAGGAATAGACGTGCAGTTGCGCAGAGGGAATCGGCAATTTTCTTGCATTTTTCGGGTTCTGCTTCAATATCGAGGGCAAAGAGGTAATGCTCCTGCTCACCCTGTTTCATCATAACGAAATATGCCTTGTTTACCTCGGGCGACTTTGCAAGATTCTTGGTAAGTGCAGCAATTACGGAGTCGGGAATGTTGGAGGGTTTACCGAAATAGAGGGTAATCTTCTTTTCCTCGCCCTTTTCCGCAGCCTGCGCTGCCTGTGCTTTCTGCATATTTTCCTTGATATTGTTGAGCATTGCGTCGAGAATTTCACGGGTAAAAATGAGATTCTGGGACATGGGGTTTATAACAATTCCCTTTGTTTCGGGTTTCTTTGACACAAGGTCGGCCATCTGGGGGAAAACAACAACGATTGTGTTGATTTTCTCGTTCTTGTTCCATTTCTGGAATTCGGTTATATCCGTGAAAACAGGGAAGAACTGCTCACCCTTGGAATTTGTAACAAGCTTGAAATTGAATTTTGCGTCCTTGGGAATTTCCATTTTTCCGTTTCCTGCAAGAGGAGTGCCATCGGCGTTTATAACATCGACGGGACTGAAATATCTGCTCTTTACAGCGGCAGAGACAAAGGCAGTCTGTGTCTCCTTGTTTTCATTCTGCTTGATAG
>CAZGRB010000082.1:0-9150 GCA_964527695.1 uncultured Ruminiclostridium sp. | reverse complement strand
GCAACAGAAAACACAAATGTTACCGCAACAAATCAGGAACCCACACAGGAAGCTGCTCCCGCTTCTCCCGAAGCTGACAGCACAGTAGCCGAGACAAAAGCCGACGAGGGCGCAGCTGTTCCCGCTGCTCCCGAGCAGGCAGAACCCCAGCCGCCCAGCTCTGAGCCCGAGCCCAAAAGCGAAAACAACGCCGATACGGAGGTTGTTGAAAACCTCAAGGGCGAAAATTACGCTTTAAAGGCAGGAGTTAAGGCGGAGTGTGCCGCCGACGTCCTTGCTCTGGCTAAGAGCAGAGTGACGGATAAGGTACCGCTTGAAAAGGCTATCGACCTTGTTGTAGCGGCTTATCCGCAGTTCAAGGGTACTCCCGTTCCCTCTATTACAACCTCGGCCAAAACAAGCAATGATGATGTCAGCGAGACGGACGACGCTTTTGTCAACCGCATTATGGGCATTAAGTAAGAAAGGATGAAAAATTATGGCAAATGTAGTAAATAAGTTTAAGAAGTACATCACCAAGCTGGACACGGTTTATGCGCAGAGCGCCAAGACCACAGTTCACGACGGCGACAATGAGCTCGTTAAGATGGGCGCTAACGCAGGAGAAATGCTTATCCCGAAAATTGAGATGGACGGTCTCGGTGATTACAGCAGAACCGACGGCTATACTCAGGGCGATGTAAGTATCACCTACGAAAGCAAGAAGTGTGATTACGACAGAGGCAGAAAGTTTACTGTTGACAGCATGGACAATGAGGAAACTGAGGGTATTCTGTTCGGTAAGCTGTCCAGTGAATTTGTACGTACAAAGGTTGTTTCCGAGCTTGACGCTTATCGCTATGCAAAATATGCCTCCACTGAGGGTATTACCCTTACCTCTGAGGATTTCACCGCGGGTAAGCAGGTGCTTGAAGCTATTTCAAAGGCGCAGACTGCTATGGACGAAGCCGAGGTGCCCAGAGAGTCAAGAGTGCTGCACATCACTCCTACATTATTACAGCTTGCAAAAAATGTTGATTTAACCGTTTCAAAGGCAGTGCTTGACGGCTTTGCTGAAATTAAGGAGGTACCTCAGCCTCGCTTCCATACAGCAATCTCTCTCAGAAACGGTAAAACAGACGATGAGCTTATGGGCGGCTACAAGCCTGCCGTGGGAGCATTCCCTATCAACTTCATGATTATTGACAAGGGAGCGGTTATTCAGTACGTCAAGCACATAGTAAATAAGGTTATTCCTCCTGAAGAAAACCAGACAAGCGACGGTTATCTTTTCTTCTATCGCGCGTATGGTATTGCGGAGGTTTACGAAAACAAGGTCAAGGGCATTTATTTAAGCCACAGCACAACAGCTGTTACAGAGTGAAAGGAGTAATCCATGAGAAAAGTAGGATTTACAGCGGCGGATATTGCCGCTAAGGAAGCTAAAACAGACCCTGCCGTAGAAATCGGCAGGGTTGTTATTGATGACATCAACCGTACAATCGAGGAAAACAGCGGCGAAAATGCCGCCCCGCCCGAAAAGCCTAAGGGCGGCAGACCTCGCAAGCCAAAGGAAAAGTCTGAAACCGTTTCGCCCGATGAGACAGACGGCGGCACTGATGCGGAGCCTGTAACCGACGAGAACGGAGAAGCTGATGAAGCAGATAGTAACGGCTGAGCAGTATCGGAAATACAAGGCGGCAGATGACGTCAGTGACGAGGCACTTGAACGAGTTCTGGATATCGCTCAGCATGTTGTTGATGAAGCAGCATGCGGGCGATTGAAGAACTTTGACACCTTTCCTGATGATATTCGTGAAAGGATTGTAAAGGCAATCTGCGCTCAGACTGACTTTATTCTTACAAATTTCGGTATGGATATATCCGACACAGCGCCGATGAGCGCATCTATCGGCTCGTTCAGCTACACAATGTCAGATAAATCCAAGGATATTTCTCCGGCAACTCTTAATTATGTTGCTCGGCTTTATCTTCAGACTACAGGACTGCTCTACAGAGGTGATATCAGTGTTTGTTAAGAAAATTCCGCGAAGATTTCTTATTCATACCATTTCTCTGGCGGATGTGGAGCCTGTCGCAGGGGCATTTGGAGGTAATAGCATTTCAGAAAAAGAACGCATTGAACACGTTCGAATGATAACGCTCCAGCATCAAGTTAAGATTACGCGAGATAACAAGAATTTTGAGATAAACGCAATGCTTATACATCAGCCCGGAATAAGCACCGCCTGTGAATTTGAAGCAGGCGGTCATATTTTATTCGAGGAACAGCTCTATGAAATTATTTCTGTCGACAAGATATATGAAGCCGAGCGATTGCATCATACGGAGGTAAAGCTGACGCTATGACAAAGGTACATTTTACATTTGATACCAAATCAACAGCAGTTAGAATTACCAATGCCGTAAAAGCGGCAATGCCTGAACTTGTCGAGCAGGTACGGAAAGATTGTAATTTCTATGCCCCACAGAGGACAGGCGTACTTATTGCTAAGAGTAACATAGATACTGATTCTACAGGTAAATGTTATAAAATTATCTGGGATGCAAAAAACAAAAGCGATGTATCTTATGCAGATTACGTTTTCAAGGGAGTTTCCAAAAAAGGAAAGAAATTAAAGTACAGTAAGTATCCGAACGCAAATGCTCAATCTCACTGGACGCATAAGGCGAAATCCGTAAAACTTATGGATTGGAAACTTATGGCTGAAAAACTATTAAAGGAAAAACTATGAGTAAGTTAAAAAAGGCGGTTAATACGGTTGTAAATGCCATTTCCGCTAAATTTAATATTGTTATAACCCCGCCACCTCTTTCAGAAAAAGACGGCGGGGTTGTTATAAGAAACGATAACGCCAAAATCGAATGGCAATCGCTAAATCGAAAGCACGCACGGATTTCCGTTCCGATGACAATGCTTTTCAAGAAAAAAACTGTAGATGAAGCTTCAGATATAGCTTCTAAAGTACAGGAATATCTCACAGAGTCCGAAGAAGATTTTGCAGATGATGAAATACATATTGACGGCTTTGAGATAATCAACGGCGCATGCCTTGAAGAAAAGGATAATAATTTCTGCATTTATAAACTGCAGTTTTCAATCAGATATTCATATTAGGAGGTAAATCACCATGTCAACAGTAGAACTCCCTAAGGTAGCGCACGCGGAATTCAATCATGAAATTACGTGTGAAATCAACATTAACCCCACGGGAACAGCAGAGTACGCAAGCCTTTGCGAAGCTTTCAAGGATATTGCAATTGCAATGAATGAAACGGTATACAAGGCGAAGTACCTTTCTGACGGCGGCTACAGCTCCGCACTGGTTACGGGCTTAAATCCTACCGTTTCGCAGACGGGCGATTTCATCAAGAATGATCCTGCGTGTCAGTATTTAAATAAAGCACGCTGGAAAACAGGCGCAGGACGCGTTACGGATATAAAAATGGTGCGAGCAGGCGAAGAAATCAGCGTTCCCGTAACGCTTACCAGTATTCAGGTCGCAGGTGGTACGCCTGAGAATCCCACTTCGGTTTCAATCGTTATCGAATTCAACGGGAAACCGAATGTAACGGAAACCGACTTTGAAACAGGCACTACCACTGAAACTGAAACAACCACAACAACATAGACCGACCCCGCCGATGAGCCTGTAACCGAAGAGGAGACATGCGAAGAGACGGAACAGGAAAACGGAACTGAAACAACAGAATAACAAGGGGGCAATCGCCCCCTTTCTTTATTGAAAGGAAGAAGCAAATGGCATATCAGGTAAAAAGAACACGAAAGGTCATTGAAGACCTTGAGCTTTGCAATGAAAACGAAGAGGTTGAAGTAACCTTGCATATAAATCTGGACTGCGACGCAGTTGCACCGCTTTTCAGAAAGAAGCAGGTTGCCCTTATTGACGCGGAGAAGAATCTGAAAAATATTCAGAAAATGGGCAATCAGGCTGATTTCAATACTGCTTATGAAATCTACGGCAGAGCGCTTACGGATATTTTTGAGGTTTCACTGGGCGTTGAGAATACAAAGATTGTCCTTGATTTCTTTCATAAAAATTACATCGAAATGTGTACTCAGATTGTCCCCTTTATTGCCGAAATCATCGTTCCAGCAATTCAGGCTGCAATAGCCGATAAGCAGAAGCAGATGAAAAATCTTCATAAGCATAAGCGGAGAAAGTAATGGAGCAGCTCTTAAATTTACCGCTGCCTAACGCAGTGACGGTCAATGACAAAACCTACAGAATCAATCTTGCTTTCAACCGTGTGTTAAGCGTTCTGGAATTGCTCAAGGACGACAACTGGAGTACCGCTCAGACTTATGACATCATTTATGAGTGGCTGGTGGTTTCACCTGTAAAGAAAATCGGCATATCCGAGCGAATGGCGGTTGTTGAGACGATTTTTGAGAAATTCCTTGTTTCCGAAAATTCCTCTGACCGTAAAAAGCCGCCCGTTCTCAGCTTTTCACAGGACGCCAAATATATCTATGCCGCCTTTCAGGAGGCGTACGGTATCAATCTTTTCGCTGAACAGGACAGGCTTTCATGGTGGGAGTTCACCACCTTGCTCGGTTCTCTGCCGAGCAATACAAGACTCAGCCAGATTGTCAGAATACGCGACATGGATGTTCCTCATTTTAACGGCAAGAACGGTGCTGAAATCGACCGTATTGCAAAGCTGAAAGCAGAATACGCGATCAGGAATAAGGAACGATCCAACTCACAGGAGGGCTTGAACAGCCTGTTCGATATGCTGAAAGCAGAGGCTATGGAAAAGGGGTGAGGATATGTCTGACGGAAAGGTTGAATATGAAGTCCGAGCCGATACCAGTAATCTCGAATCGGATTTGAAAAAAGCCGAAAGTCTGGTAAAAAGCTCGGCAGCCAATGCCGAGAAAAACGCTGACAAAATAGGCGAATCGGCTGAAAAATCGAATAAAAAGGTTTCCGACAGCACAAAAAAGGCGGCAGAGGAAACCGAGAAATACCGCAAGGAAACCGACGAAAGCTCCAAAACTCAGGAGGAACACAGCAAAAAGACCGATGAGAATACGGAGAGTCAGCGCAAATACAAAAAAGAGGTTGAAGAGCTCACTGAGAAAAACAAAAGTCACAGTAAAGAGCTTTCGGAAATAAATTCTCTTTTAGAGAAAAACTCTAAAAGCACCCAGCTTCTTGCACAGAAAAAGGAAGTGCTGAAGAGTGCTGTCACCGATACAGCTAAAAAGCTGTCTGTTCTTGAAAATGCTCAGAAAGAGGTTGAACAGGCTTTCCGCAAGGGTGAAATTCCCGAGGAGGAATACAGAGAGTTCCAGAAGGAGATAATCGCAACAAGAAATGAGCTTGAAGAATATGGTAAGCAGCTCTCATCAGTAGGCGGCATAACCGAAGATGTAGGCGCAAAAACGGAAAATGCTTCAGGAAAATTCTCTTCGGTTGCAGCGGGTGTTGCAGGCACCTTTGCTGCCATCGGTGCCGCAGCCCTTACAGTAGGCACAGCGGCTGTCTCGGGCGCGGACAGCCTTGATAAAGCAACGAATCAGCTCACCGCCTCCCTCGGTCTTGCTTCTGACGAGGCAGAACGGTATGAGGACACAATTAAATCCATATACGCGAATAATTATGGCGAAGGCTTCGAGGATATTGCAAATAATATCGCTCTTGTTAAGCAGCAGATGTCGGATATTTCCGACGAAGAACTGCAAAAGGCAGTTGAAAGCGGATACCTGTTAAACGATGTTTACGGCATTGATTTTCAGGAAAGCCTTCGCGGCGCCAATGCAATGGTTAATCAGTTTGGCATATCGGCAACCGAAGCGTACAACCTTATGGCGCAGGGGGCGGAAAAGGGGCTAAATCAGAACGGCGACCTTGCCGACCAGCTGGCAGAGTACGCTACATATTACAATAATCTCGGTTTTAGCGCCGAACAGGCTTTCAACATGATGGCGGCGGGAGCCGAAAACGGTGTTTATCAGATTGATAAAATCAACGACGCGGTCAAGGAATTTTCCATACGCGCAATTGACGGCTCTGACAGCACAAAAGAGGGGTTCGAAGCCTTAGGTCTTGATGCGGAAACTCTTGCACAGACCTTTGCAGAGGGCGGAGAGCAGTCGGCGACGGCTTTTCAGATGATTATCGAGAAGCTTGCTGAAATGGACGATAAAGTTGCACAGGACGCAGCGGGCGTTGCTCTTTTCGGAACGCAGTGGGAGGACGTGGGTGCAGAAGCAATCCTTGCTCTGGGCTCGGTAAATGACAGCATAGACGTCACCCGCGACAAGCTGGGCGAAATGGCTGAGGTTAAGTATACAAGCCTTTCTGATATGTTTGAAGCTATAAAACGCTCGGTTGAGCTTCTGCTTATACCCTTGGGAGAGCAGCTTATACCCGTAACGGATAAGGTGCTGGAAGCATTCGCACCTATGGCTGAGGAGGTTATTCTCCAGCTTACAGAATCGGTGCTTCCTCTTATTGAGTGTATTCTGGGTCTGATTGACCCGTTGATGTTGCTTGTGTCAGATATTCTCCCACCCGCTATTGAACTAATACAGCCCATTATTTCTGCCCTTATTCAGCTGGCGGAACAGGTTTTCCCGATTTTAAGTGAGGTGATAGGAGTACTTATCCCTCCTCTTACAACTATAATTGAGAGTCTCCTGCCGCCTCTGCTGTCGGTAATAACATCTTTACTCCCTGTTATAGATACAGTTCTCACGATTTTAACCCCTATTTTAGCTCTGGTCGTATCCTTGCTTGAGCCAATTACGGCGCTTTTGAATTCGGGCGTTGTACCGCTTATTAATGTCTTAGTTGACCTTATTAACCTTGCCTTAATTCCTCTGATGCCGTTGATTGAACAGATTTGTAATCTGCTTACGGTATCTCTTTCCGCTTCCATAGGCTTGGTAACAGATAAATTTGATACTTTTACAAAATTTATAAGTAATCAGGCAAAGAATCTGAAAGAAATATTTGGTGGAATTACCGAATTTGTATCAGGTGTATTTGAGGGTAATTGGGAAAAAGCATGGAATGGTGTCCGACAGATTTTTGACGGAATATGGCACACTATTTCTGCTACAGCAGAGTTTGCCGTTAATGGTCTTATAGATCTGCTTAATGGTTTTATAGAGGGTATAAACGCGCTGTTTGGCTGGATGGGTGCTAATGTCGAAAAAATCAGTCATGTTGACTGGACTGCCGATGACGCAGAGGAGCAGGCAAAAGAAGTTATCAACGACGTAAACAACGGAAACAGTGATACCCCGAAACCCTCGGGAAAGACCACTGCCGACTACTACGAGGCGCAGGGCAAGGCGAAGCTTGCCGAGCAGCAGGCTAAAGAAGCAGAAGAAAAAGCTGCCGAAACCGCTCCCGTAATATCAGGAAACACCGTAAACGGTATGGATTATTCATATATTCCCCAAATTGCTTCTGATACCACAAATAAAACCACAGCGGTGTCAACAGCGCCGAAAACAACAACGAACTCTGATGCTTCCTCTCAGAAAGGCAATGTTATCAGCATAACCTCATATATTCCCACAATATGGGACGATGAGGAGGAAACAAACGAAAAGCTTAAAAAGAGTCTTGGCGCTGAGCTTGTCGGCAACAGCAGCACAGGAAAACTTGTCAGCGGTATTGAAAATGCGGCAACGCCTGACACAAGCACTCTTTCATCAGAGACAGGCACGGCGGAAACAACCACCCTCTCCGATGTAATCAACGCAATAAAATCCCTTGAGAAATCCGACGAAAACCGTAAGATTTCCCTTACTGTCGACCTGCACGCACGCGAGCTCTCCATAGGCACTGCGGCTATCGAGGATATTAATGACATTACCCGCATGAACGGCAAGTCGCCGCTTATCAAATAGAAAGGACTGATATTATGGCTCTTACAATAGGCGGAATTACCGTTGACAAAATGATAATGCCACCGTATATTGCCGATAAATACCGCGCTCGCAGCGTTGAGTATTCGCTTAACGGCACCGCCCTCGAGGACAGGCTCGGCGGCACAAAGAAGGAAATAAAGCTTTCTTTCGGCGTAATATCCCAGAATCAGTGGGAATCACTGAAAACAGTCCTGACGCAGAAAAATATATCTGTAAGCGGATATGTGGGAGGGCTTAATGCCGGCGGAACATACCGTCTTGCAGATGACCATGTTCCCACCCCTGTTCTGTATGTAGAAAACAGCGTATATATGTGTCAGCCATTTTCGGTAACAATCGAGGAGGTGTAGCGTATGAGGTCACTTGCGAGCGATTATGTAAGCGGTTCAAAGGCTTCTGTCCGTGATATTCTCGTTCAGATTAAGCTTAATGACGAGGAAAACACCGTATATGAAATGGACAAGCTTATGCCGATAACCGTCAACCGTAAAATTACAGATGGAAGCTTCGGCATAGGCTTTACTTCCTCCGACAGAATTTCCTTTTCTGCCGCAACTACAGAGAAAATCCCTAAGAAAACCCGAATAACCCTATACAATTCTTTCGGCGGCACCTATGAACGTCTCGGGCGTTTTTACTGTGAAACCAGTCCCAGAAACGGTAGCATGATTACCGTTACTGCTTTTGACGCGATGAATCTGCTCAGAAACAGAACTGTAAAATTCACGGGTATATCTTCAAAAGACCTCCCTGCGCTGACATTTCCCTGCACTATGCAGGACGTCCTTGATTATATAGTAATAAAGAACGGTCTGACGTGCGAATTTGTATGTCAGCCCTTTACTGTGCAGGAGAAGCCCATGAAAAGCGATACGGAATACTATTCCGACGCCGAAATCCTCGGATTTATTGCCTCGGCTCACGCTTCAAATGCTCGTTTCGATTACGAGGGCAAGCTTACTTTTGTAGGTTATACTGCCGTTTCTACAGAACTTACAGCCTCGAATGTGATTGATATGACAATCGACGACAGCGAGCCTTTCACGGTTGCAGGTATACTGTTCAAAGTCGGAAATGATACAATATATATCGACGATATAGACGGTTCAGAATACGATGATACTTCCTTAGGGATTATAAAGGTAGAAAATCCCTTTGCATCTATCGAAGTAGCTGAACATGTGTGGTCAAAGCTTGGTGGGCTGTCTTATTACGCTGGCACATTGAAGCTAAGA
>CAZGRB010000081.1:8761-9183 GCA_964527695.1 uncultured Ruminiclostridium sp. | reverse complement strand
CCTACTCTTTTCACTATTTCCTTTTCAGGAAGCTTCTGTACACGAAGTCCGAATGCAATATTTTCATAGACATTCAGATGAGGGAAAAGAGCATAACGCTGGAATACGGTATTTACGTTGCGTTTATGGGGTGGGAGTCCGTTGATTCTTTTTCCGTCAAAGAAAACATCACCACTTGTAGGTTCAAGGAATCCGCCTATGATACGGAGGGTTGTAGTTTTGCCGCAGCCGGAAGGTCCAAGGAAGGTAACAAACTCCTTATCCTTGATATCAAGACTGATATCTTTAAGGATACGGTCGCCGTCCTCAAATTCAACAATAATGTTTTTTAAGCTTACAATATTTTCCATTTATTTTTTCCTTTCGTAAAAAACGACATTTTGTCGAAAAAACATACAACATTAATATACGTCAAACTAAGT
>CAZGRB010000081.1:0-8751 GCA_964527695.1 uncultured Ruminiclostridium sp. | reverse complement strand
AGTCTTTTGTCAATAGTTTTATAAAATTTTATCTGCCGCATTATCAGAATAAATCATTAAACAATGCAAAAAAACTGCATTATTGACAATAAAAACAAAAGGTGATATAATTTTAATAATTTATATCAGTATTATGCAGTACAGAAAGGAAATCCAAATGGACATTATCATTGTCGGCTGCGGCAAGGTCGGTCAGGAAATAACAAGCCGTCTCAGCGGTGACGGCAATAATATCACCGTTATTGATATTGATGAAACCAAAGCTCACGAAACAGCTGAAAAATACGATGTTATCGCATTGAGCGGAAATGGCGCAACACATTCCGTTCAGCAGGAAGCAGGAATTAAGAATGCTCACCTGCTTATCGCTGTTACAGGCTCTGATGAACTTAATCTTCTCTGTTGTCTTATTGCAAAAAAAGCCGGTAACTGTCATACAATCGCCAGAGTGCGAAATCCCGATTACAGCCTTGAAGCTCCTTATCTCAAGGAAGAACTGGGACTTGCAATGGTTATAAATCCCGAAGCTGCGGCTGCGGCTGAAATTGCACGTCTGCTCCGCTTCCCCTCTGCAATCAAAATAGACACCTTCGCCAAAGGCAGGATTGAGCTTATGAAATTCAGACTGCCTGAAGAAAGTATTCTTGTAGGCTGTAAGGTAAAGGAACTTACAACAAAGCTTCATTGCGATGTACTTGTATGCACAATCGAACGTGAAGACGAAGTATACATTGCTAACGGTGAATTCAAATTTGAAGAAAAGGATGTCATTTCTATTATTGCAACGCCAAGAAACGCAAATACTTTCTTTAAGAAAATAAATTATAAGACAAATCAGGTTCGTAATGCAATTATTGCAGGTGGCGGCGGTATAAGCTATTATTTGTGTGAAATACTGCTGAAATCGGGAATTGATGTAAAAATAATCGAAAAGAAGCTGAATCGCTGCGAGCATCTGAATCAGCATTTCCCGAAAGCTGACATTGTTTATGGCGACGCTTCGGATCAGAATCTCCTTTTACAGGAAGGAATCGAAGATGCAGCTTCATTTGTTTCCCTGACAAATATGGATGAGGAAAATATTCTGCTTTCATTGTTTGCGGAAAGCAAAATGTCAGGCAAGATTATAACAAAAATCAACAGAATAGAATTCGACAGCGTCATAAAAAAACTGGAGCTTGATTCAATTATAAACCCTAAAAACCTTACTGCCGAGAATATTGTTCGATATGTCAGGGCTATGAAAAACACAATCGGAAGCAACGTCGAAACACTTTACGGCATTATCAAGGATAAAGTTGAAGCAGCGGAATTCATTGTCCGTGAACCCTCCAGACTTGTAGGCAAACCGCTTATGGAACTTAAATTCAAAAATAATCTGCTGATTGCCAGCATAACACGGGAAGGAAAGGCTATTATCCCCCGTGGTCATGATACAATCCAGATAGGCGATTCGGTTGTTGTGGTTTCCACACACCTCGGTCTCAGTGATATAACTGACATTCTTGCTTAAAGAGGTTTTTAATGAACTACTCAATGATTATATACCTGCTTGGCTGGATACTTAATTTTGAAGCCATTTTTCTTGTAATTCCTGCAATAACAGCTATAATATACGGTGAGGCTGAGATTTTTTCTTTTCTGATTACAATAGTCATCTGCCTTCTGATAGGTCTCTCGGCAACATTGATAAGGAAACCGAAAAAAAAGACAATCTATGCAAGAGAAGGATTTGTGATAGTTGCTCTCAGCTGGATTGTTCTCAGTATCTTCGGTTCGTTGCCCTTTGTCATTTCCGGTTCAATCCCCTCATTTATCAATGCGCTTTTTGAAACAGTTTCAGGCTTTACAACAACAGGCGCAACAATTCTTTCCGACGTTGAAGCTCTGCCGAAATCAATTCTTTTATGGCGAAGCTTTACGCACTGGATAGGCGGTATGGGCGTTCTGGTATTTATTATGGCTTTTCTGCCCCTTTCGGGTGCGCAGAACATGAATCTGATGAAAGCAGAAAGCCCGGGACCTTCGGTAAGCAAACTTGTACCAAAGATTAAAACAACCGCACTCATTCTTTATTCTATGTACTTCGGATTAACGGTTCTTCAGTTCTTACTCCTGATTGCAGGCGGAACACCGGTATTTGATTCAATTAATATTACATTCGCTACGGCAGGAACAGGCGGGTTCGGAATAAAGAATGACAGTCTTGCAAGTTATTCTAATTATGTTCAGATTGTCACAACCGTGTTCATGATTCTGTTCGGCGTCAATTTCAATATCTATTTCCTTTTGATTATCAGAAAATTCCGTGACGCACTAAAGAACACAGAAGTCAGGGCATATTTTTCGATAATTGCTGTTGCTGTTTTGATCATAACCCTTAATATAGGAGGAACATTTGAATCACTCGGCGAAGCGATAAAGCATATTACCTTTACAGTAGCTTCAGTAATCACCACGACAGGCTTTATGACGGTTGATTTCAACCTGTGGCCCGAATTATCACGCACAATACTTGTGCTGATTATGTTCATCGGTGGATGCGCAGGCGGCACAAGCGGCGGTATAAAGGTATCAAGATTTATTATACTTTTTAAATCCATGGCAAAGGAAATAAGACTGCTCATACATCCCAACCATATCAGAAAGCTGGAAATAGACGGACATAAAATCGAGCATAATGTAATACGTTCTACCAATGTATATATGGTGTGCTATCTGATGATTTTTGTTATTTCAGTTCTTATAATTTCCTTTGATAATCATGGACTTGTAACGAATTTCACAGCAGTTACAGCAGCAATAAACAACATAGGTCCGGGTCTTGATATGGTAGGACCAACACAGAATTTCGGTTTCTTCTCTGATACCTCAAAACTTATTCTTATTTTCGATATGCTGGCAGGAAGACTTGAACTTTTCCCCGTTCTGCTCCTGTTCTCACCTGTTACTTGGAAAAAATAATATGAAAAAGCAGTAAGACTCTGTGCAACTTGCACTCTCTTACTGCTTTTTTAATGTTATATTTTTCAGGTCTGAATGCCTTTTCTTCTCCTTAATTCTTCTGACAACAACGGCTGTATTAACGGATATGTCCAGTTGTCAGGCAATTCATCAAAGAAAAACACCTTTTCAATTTCATTATGAAGCTCAGACTCTAAATCAAAAATATCGGCATAAAAAAGTGCGCCGAATGTCTCATTTCCTGTTCGGTTTACTGAATTGCTTCCTGTAACAGAATAAACACATATTTTTTCAATTATATAATCTGAAGCTCCCGTTTCTTCGTGTAATTCCCTTTCTGCTGCTGAAATAATACTCTCACCAGCTTCTCTGTGTCCCCCGGGAAATTCAAGAGTCTGACGTTCTCTATGCCTGCATAAGACCCATTTATCTTTGTATTTGGCAATAATTACGGCAAATCCCAAAAGCTCATCTTCTATAGAATCATAAAATTTAACAATCATAACTACACCATTCATATTGCCCCAAGAAATTCAGCTCTCGGTACATACGGAATATTAAGTTCATAACCACGCTGTATCATATCATTGATTTTTATAAGCGCAAGAGGGTAAGGCACGAACAGATCCTTTGCCATTTCTTCGGCAGTGTGTCCGTCTTCGCCGTATTCCATAACTTCCTTATCAGTTATAAGAAGATTAGCAGCAAAAACATTTGCCTCCATTTCAGGTCTACTCTTCATATCAAAGAATGACGCTTCTTTGAGTCCTCCGTTTTCGGCGATTACTCTGTGGAGAATGTCGTGTCCTATTTCGTGAGCAAGAATTATACGTGATAAGGTTTCGGTAAGATTAACATTAAGTACAATGAAACGATTATTGTTATATACAATGTAAAAACCCTTAAGACTGCCCAGGTCGGCACAGTCCACATCAATACCAAGGGATTCAGCAAGAGAAAACGGGTCACGGGTTTTATATTTCCGGCAAAGCTCGTTTGTCATATCATATATATTTTCCGCCACCGTTTATCACCTCTTGAAATTAATAATCAATTCTTTGCTCTGTTGTTCTTTTCCTTTGATTTCCAGTAAATATTCTGAAGAGCAAGCATAACTTTATCCTTATCCTCCTCGCTCATATCTCCGCCAGCAAACAACGCACCTGCACAATCAAGAAGCCGCTGTGCGGAAGCAACACCACTGGAGCCGTCTTCAGCACGGACAATGCCAATAAAATCATCACTGCTCACAAGATATTCAATTCTTGTTCCCAAAACAGTACATAATTTATTTAAAATATCCCTTTTGGGATAACGGGCACCAAGCTCATAATTCTGTATGCAGCGGCAGGATACACCAACCTGCTCAGCAAGCTCCGCCTGTGTAAAGCCCTTATCCTTACGCAATTTCTGCAGCTTTTCAGTAAATTCCATAATATTCCCTTTCCAAAACTATTGACAAATTGTTCCGGCTGTTGTATAATACAAGTACACTCATTTCGTTCGTTTGATAACGATTCGTTCGTGATTATTATAACACTGTTTTTTTCTTTTGTCAAGCAGAAAAGACGGAAAGGAGGAAAATTTGCGTACAATACTTCATTGTGACCTTAATTCATTTTATGCTTCGGTTGAACTTTATCTGAATCCCGAGCTTCGTGGACTACCTGTTGCTGTCTGCGGAAGCAAGGAAGAAAGACACGGCATCGTTCTTGCCAAAACAGATGAAGCAAAAAAATACGGGGTTAAAACCGCAGAAGCAATTTGGGAAGCGCAGAGAAAATGTCCTCAGCTTGTTATTGTTCCTCCGCATCACGATGAATATATAAAATTTTCACAAAGGGTAAGAAAAATTTATGAAGAATATACCGACCTTGTAGAGCCCTTCGGCATTGATGAATGTTGGCTTGATGTAACGGGAAGCGAACGTCTTTTCGGCGATGGAGAAAAAATAGCCCATATAATCCGTGAACGTATCAAAAATGAAATAGGAATCACTATATCTGTGGGTGTAAGCTTTAACAAGATTTTTGCAAAGCTCGGTTCAGACCTCAGAAAACCTGACGCAGTTACTGTAATACCATATAACGGATTCAGGGATATAATTTATAAGCTCCCTGCCGCAGATATGCTCGGAGTCGGACCTAACACTGCAGAAGCACTGAAGCGATACTGTATAAATACCATAGGAGATATTGCTTCTGCTGACAAGGATTTCCTTATTAGAAAAATGGGAAGGACCGGAGAATGTATATGGGCATACGCCAACGGCTTTGACAGCTCCCCGGTAAGCCACGTCAACTATCACGCACCTATAAAAAGTATAGGAAGAGGAACAACGCACCCCGTTGACCTGAAAAATGATGATGAGGTTCATAGAATAATTATGCAGATGTCGCAGATTGTTTCTCATAAACTCAGGAAACATCATCTCAGAGCAGGCGGTGTGCAATTATCCATAAGGGACTCCGCCTTATCTGTAAAACAGTTTCAGTCTCCCTTGCCTGCCCCTACTCAATGCTTCGGCGAAATAGCAGAAAAAGCTTTTGCGATATTCAAAGGCAATTATAACTGGTTCAGAAATGTACGTTCAGTTACTGTAAGAGCTATAAATCTTTCTGCTTCAGACGAACCTGTTCAACTTGATTTCATGCAGGATTACACTTCCCGTGAAAAACTGGATAACGCTGAGGAGGCTATGGAAAAAATAAGAAAAAAATACGGTATTGCCGCAATAGATGTGGCACGGTCAATGTAAGGAGCAGAATTATGAATGTATATGAAAAATGCCCTGTCCTGGAAAACGAAAGCTTTATTCTGAGACAGACAAATCTTAAAGACGTCGCCGATTTGCTGGCAGTCTATTCAGATGAAAAAGCTTTACCTTTTTTCAACAGCGATAACTGTACGGATAACTTTTATTACACAACTATCGAACGCATGAAACAGTCTATTGAGTTCTGGAACGATGAATACAAAAAGAAATATTATGTGCGCTGGTCAGTCATCAATAAAAACACCTGCTCAGCCATAGGTACAATTGAACTTTTCAACCGTAAGGCTGATGATTATTTCAACAACTGCGGTTTACTGAGACTTGACCTCAGAAGCGATTATGAAAAAGAGGAAATTATCGAGAATATACTGGGAATAATCATTCCCGAAGCCGAAGAGCTGTTCGGATGTTCAATGATTGCTACAAAGGCAATCCCTTATGCCAAAGAAAGGATTAAAGCGCTTATGACATACGGCTTCAAACTAAGCGATGAAAAAATAATCGGACATAAGGGAGAAAAATTCGGAAATTACTGGGTTTTATAAAATCATAACCGCCGCAGTATTACTGTGGCGGTTAATGCTTATTATACAATCATTTTTGAGTAAACAATACCCGCTCTGCTTATTCCATCACCTGTTGAGTATATTACTTCATCGCAAACAGCAAAACCTCGTCTTGAATATAGTTTTTGTGCTGCTGTATTATCTGCAGTGGTTTTCACAAAAAGTTGTTTTTTCCCTAAGGAATGGCAGTAATCCTCCGCAAAGCTGACAGCGAATTTTCCAATACCTTGTCGTTGAAATTTCGGTTCAACCGCAAGCATTGAAATCCAGCAGGTGTCCTCATCGAACAATCCGTTGATTTTCAGCCATGCAACAGGCATTGCTCCCCTGTAAATCAGAAAATGTACTTCGTCCTCATCCTTTACTGAAAGTATCTCACACCACTCGTTATAGCGGATTTGGGTTCCGTGCAGCGCTTCGACATTCTTTCCGTAAAGCATTGTTATATATACAGCCTCGCACAGCTCTGCTTTTTCTACGCGATATGGAGCAAGCTCTTTTTCCAGCATAAGCTGACCGTCGTTTACAAGCTCATTGAAGGCCTGATACGGCTTCTGTTCAAAACCAAGCTTTTTCTGTAAACTCAGTGATATGTGATTGTCAGCCTCGACATAACAGCGTAGAGTAGTTCCGCCTTTGTCCTCTATTGTTTTGATCGCTGCTTTCAGCATACGCAGCGCAATATTCCTGCAGCGGCATTCGGGAATTACATACAAATCACCATAATACCAAAGGGATGGATTAATGTCATTCTGTATACAGAGCAGCCGTCCGACAACAACTCCCTCTGCGTTTTCAGCAACAACATTAAAGCAATCGGTTTCGGATTTATGTCCATAAAAAACACGGATAATGTTGCCTGCCCAATCTGAATTGTTCCATTGCGCCAATGCAATTTTTTTGGCAAGGTCTTCTGTCAGAAACTCACTTACCGTAATCGTAATAATATCCGACGGTACTGCCTTCTCAAATATCTCTTGTCCGTTGTCGGGGGAAAACTCTCCTTGGCTGATAAACCCCATTGCTCCCCAAAAAGGCTTACCTGTAACGGGGTCAGCGGTAAGATACATACGTTTTACATCATTTTCTCTGAAAAAGTTTTCAATGTGCAGATACATAGACTTTCCAAAACCTTTTCTGCGGTACTCAGGAATCACGTAAAACTCCATTATACATCCGTAACCAACCTTTTTAAATCCTTTGTCATCAGACTTATCAATTTTTCCGTAAAGAAAACCGATTACCTCAGATTTGTAACAGCATAGCTTAAGGCATCTGCCATTATCAAACTGTTTTTTAATAATACTTTCTGTCCATTTTTTCAACATCTCAGGATTTGTATTTCGTCCCTGATGCTTGTCCAGTTCACCGGCATATGTCTTCATAAGTTCTATAAAAACAGAAGAATTATCATTATTTATTTGAACGAAGTTGATTTTATTGTTTGTGTAAGTTCCTTTACAATCCTTGATATAAATATATTTCTTATCATCAGGGTCAAATTTACCGCTATTTTCAAAACCTAAAGAAACCCAGAACGGTTCTCCTGTCACACCATCAGGAGTAAGATAAATTTTAGGGGCACCATCATTAATCAAAACGGTTTCAATATGTTCAAAAAAACTTTTTCCGTAACCCTTTCTTCGATATTCAGGACATATATAAAACCCCGTTATTACTCCATAACCGCTTTCTAACAAACCATATACTGTCCCTGTATCAATAGCAAACATTGCTATTCCAACAGGAGTGTCATCTTTCAAGGCTAATTCAAAGTGCATATTAACTCTGCTGCCTTGAATATTAATTCTTCTTGTAAGGTCATGAATAATTTCTTCTTTTGTTTCTGTTATTCCCTCGTGCTCATTTAATTCTTCGCTGAAAGGTATCCATAGTTTTTCAGCAAGATCATAGTGGTACTGATTACCCTTTTCAATCTGAATAAAACTTAGTTTTTTCATTAAATACTCCTCTTACGGTCAAAAAATAAAGTGTTCCGAAATGGTCGCCCGTCATAAAGAAGTATTGACGTTATTAATTGAAGGTTGCGTAAAATCTACGCAGCCTTCTTCTTTTTATCATAATCCCTGCGGTCAAGTACAGCCGAAGCGGTTGACAAGTTGAATCGGAAATAGATGTCCACTCGCTGCTTTCTATGACCGCTTGACTTGTCGGGAGCATAAACCACGATTTTTTCAATCAGTTCATGCATGATTTCAGGTGTAATCTCCGATATATACTCATACTTTCTGACAATATCCATAAACTGAGATAAATCAGCGGTTTTCTGCTCACGTTCTGAAATGAATGCTTGCAGTTCAGCAACTGTTTGCTTCAGCTGTTTTTGTTCGTTATCATAATCACTGGACAGCATATCAAAACGTTCATCTGAAAGCTTACCTGAAATATTATCCTCATAAATCCGTTTGAAAAGCTTATCCAGTT
>CAZGRB010000080.1:0-9226 GCA_964527695.1 uncultured Ruminiclostridium sp. | reverse complement strand
AAGAGCTATTGCCGACCAGGCGAGAACTATCCGTATTCCTGTTCATATGGTGGAAACAATTACAAAGGTAAAGAAAGTCAGCAGTGTTCTTCTCCACAAGAACGGCAGAGAGGCAACTCCCGAGGAAATTGCAGAAGAGCTTCACCTTCCCCTTGACAGAGTACGTGAAATTATAAGAATTTCTCAGGACCCTGTTTCCCTTGAAACGCCTATCGGTGAGGAGGAGGACAGCCACTTAGGTGACTTTATCCCCGATGAAGAAGCTCCCGCACCTGCGGAAGCCGCTTCCCTTACACTTTTAAAGGAGCAGCTTGACGAGGTACTCAACACTCTTACAGAACGTGAGGGCAAGGTTCTCCGTCTCAGATTCGGTCTTGAGGACGGCAGACAGCGCACACTCGAAGAAGTGGGCAAGGAATTCAACGTTACACGTGAAAGAATCCGTCAGATTGAGGCGAAGGCTTTAAGAAAGCTCCGCCACCCCCAGAGAAGCAAGAAGCTCAAGGATTTCCTTGATTAATGAAAGGACTTCATTTTAAATGCACATAACACTTGAAACTGATTACGCTATCAGAATTGTTGACTGTCTCATAAACTCGGACAGGAGAATTGACGCAAGGACTCTCTCGGAACGCACCGATGTTCCTCAGCGTTTTGCACTTAAAATTCTCCGTAAGCTTGTGGACGGCGGCATTGTCAGAAGCTACAAGGGCGCAGGCGGCGGCTATGAAACAGCCATGAAGCCGTCGGAAATATCCCTTTACGATATAGTTGAGCTGGTAGAGGGAACATACCGCTTCAGCCGCTGTGTAGGCGACGGATATAACTGCACCTGCAACAGAAATGAGCTTCCCTGTGCGTATCAGAAGGTTTTCAGCAATATTTCAGAAGAGGTCTGCAAAATGCTCAGAAAACAGACCTTTGATAAATTCGTAAAATGAAAGGAACTTTCCGATGAAAGCTAAAAAAGAGAAAAAAACCATGATTTCTCAGGAAAATTACATTTTTGCCCTTGATATCGGTACAAGAACCGTAGTGGGCGTTATCGGCGAATACATTGACGAAAAATTCTGTCTTAAGGATTACATAAGCATTCCTCACCCAAAAAGAGCAATGGTTGACGGTCAGGTTGAGGATATAAAACAGGTAGCGAAAATCGTTGCTCAGGTCAAGGAGCAGCTGGAAGAAAACAACGGCATAAAGCTTACACACGTTGCCATTGCGGCGGCAGGTCGTGCTCTCCGTACAATGCACACCGTTATGGAATTCGATATTTCCGAAAAGGATTATATTACCGAGGATATGGTAAAATCCATGGAAATCGAGACAATCCAGAAGGCAAAGGCAGAGCTTGACGCTTCTTCAAAAAGCCGTTCCTCCTTCTACTGCGTGGGTCATTCCGTTGTAACCTACAAGCTTGATGATTACAAGATGATGAGCCTTGAAGGACATAAGGGCAATTCCGCAGAGGTAGACCTTATTGCCGCATTCCTGCCCAGCGCAGTTGTAGAGGGTCTTTATGCGGTTATGGATATGAATGACCTTGAAGTTACAAGCCTTACCCTTGAACCTATTGCCGCAATGAACGTTATTGTTCCGCCTGAGGTGCGCCTTATCAACATCGCACTGGTGGACATCGGCGCAGGTACATCGGATATAGCCGTTGCAAAGAACGGCTCCGTTTACGCTTACGCTATGGCAACTGTTGCAGGAGATGAGATTACCGAGGAAATAATCCGCACTTACCTTGTTGACTTCAATACTGCCGAGCAGATGAAGCAGAGCTGTGCCGACGGCGGTAAGGAGGAAATAGAGTTCCGTGACATTCTCGGAATTCCCCACAAGTGCAAGGCAAGTGAAATTTACGAAAAAATCACTCCCTCTGTGGAAAGCCTTGCAGAAACAATCTGCAACTCCATTCTTGAGGTTAACAACGGCTCTCCTGCGGCTGTGTTCCTTGTAGGCGGTGGCTGTCTTATTGACGGGCTCCCCGCACTGGTTGCACAGAAGCTGGGGCTTGACGAAGCACGTGTTGCAATCGGCGGCGGTGATTTCTTAAAGAATGTTGACGAAAACGGCGCAAATCTGGGCGCTGAGTTTGTTACACCCGTGGGTATCGCCGTAACCTCTGTCCTTGAACAGGGCTATGATTTCTCGGTAATTCCTGTAAACGACAAGAAGGTAAGAGCCTTTGACACAAAGCGTCTTACCGTATTCGACGTGCTCACCCTCGCAGGCTACAAGAGCTCCGACATTATGGGCAGAAGCGGCAGAAACCTTATTTATACCCTTAACGGAAAGAGAACCGTTCTCAGGGGCGGCAATTTCACAGCCGCAGAGGTTTATGTCAACGACAAGCCTGCTTCGGTGGTTTCTCCCATTACTCAGGGTGACAGAATCCGCTTTGTTCCTGCAAAGAGCGGCGAAAATGCAACCGCAACCCTCGTGGGTATCATAAATTACAGCAACAATACTTCAGGCACCGTTACATTCGGCGGTCAGCAGCACAAGCTGGGCATTACCGTTACCGTAAATGGTGAGCCTAAGGAAAAGAGCTATGAAATCCAGCCTATGGATAACATTGAAACAGGCGGAATCATTACTCTCGGCGATCTTATCGACAGTCTTGACATCGAGCTGACAGGGGTTGAATATTACGTAAACGGCATACCTGCGGACGAAAGCAGAACTCTTGCAGACGGAGATGTTGTTTCCTGCTACGGCGGCGAGTCCGACAATTTCTTTGAGGAAGAAAAGGAAGAGCCTGCGCCTGTGTTTACGCCTCCTGCGCCTGCGTTCACTCCTCCCGCACCTGCGGTTGCACCACCCCCTGCTCCTGCATTCACTCCGCCTGCTCCTGCATTTACACCGTCTCCTGCTCCTGCAACAGACGCAATGTCCGTACTTGCACAGAAGACTCAGGCAGCAGTGACAAACGGCACAAGGGTTGAGCTTAACGGAAGAATGGTAACCCTTCCCGAAAACACAAGCCATATGCTTCTGGATTTACTCAACCATATTGATATTGACATCACAGCTCCCAACACCGAGCTTATTCTTGAGATAAACGGTCAGACAGCAAACTTCAGCTCACCGCTGAAGGACGGCGACAGAGCTACTATCCGCACTCAGCTCCGCAGATAAGGAGAGTTTTTGAAAGGACTGGTAAAAATAAAAAAGCTTTTAATATTGCTCCTTTCGGCGGCAGTGCTCTGCTCCTGCTCAAAGGAGCTGGAATATCCCGACACTCCCCCCGAACAGACCTCAAAGACCGAGGACGGGGAAAAGGAAATCGAGCAGGAAACCGTGCTGATTGTTCCCGAGCAGACAAAGCAGGATTATGATATGTACGAGCCTGCGGATTTTGTTGTTGCCGAGGAGGAGTACAGCGAGTCGTACCAGCTGGAGTTCAACACGGACGCTTATTCCTACACCGAAGGTCTCAACGGCTTCAACGGCACAGGCTTTATCTGCCTCAGTTCTGGGGATAATGCCACCATAAGCGTCACCGTTCCCTCGTCGCAGCATTATAAAATCGGACTCCGTATCTGCTCTACAGGCTCAAAGACCGCCATTATCACAGGCGCTAAGACAAAGATAGACGACAATGGCAACGAGGTGCTGGACGGCGGCGATACATGGGGTGCGGTATATGTTGACGAAAGCGTAATATTTGACTATTTCTACCTTGATTCGGTATATCTCAGCAAGGGTGAGAACAATATAACCCTTAAAGTGCTTTCGGGCATTGCTTATTTTGACGATATCACAATCGAAAGCTCCGAAACAGTTCCCGAGCTTGCCTATGCAATCTCAAACGCCTGCGTAAACAAGAATGCAACGGACATTACCAAATCCGTAAAGAAATATCTCGCAGACGTTTACGGCAACAAGGTAATCACAGGGCAGTTCTGCTCCTCGGGTACAAACACCGAAATCAATGCAATCTATATGGATACAGGCCGTTACAGCGCAATGCGCTGTGCCGATCTGGGTATTTTCACAGAATACTATCCCGACAGTGACAAGAACAATCCCGACGAGATAAATGTCGCAGCTGAATGGTGGAACAACGGCGGTCTGCTGAATTACACCTGGTACTGGTATTCTCCTACAGAAAGCGACAGTCACATTTTCACCGAGCTTACGAATTTTGACGTAAGAAAGGCGGTTACACAAAGCGATGTGGCTTCCCTTGACCCTGAGACGCTGAGCCTTTATGAGCAGACGGGAAAAATAAGCTCAGAATGTTATGATATTATCCGTGATATTGACCTTGTTTCCGCACAGCTGAAAATGCTTGCGGCAAGCGATATACCCGTTATATTCCGACCTCTCCCCGAGGCAGGAAACGGCTGGTACTGGTGGGGCAGGGACAGCGAAAGCTATCTGTGGCTTTACAACCTGATTTACGACAGAATGACAAATTATCACCAGCTTAACAACCTTATCTGGGTATGGGACGGCGAGGCGGCTGATTATTACCCGGGCGATGAGAGGGTTGACATAGTTGGTATGGACATGTATAGCGATTCTGATATTTCAGGCAATACCAGAATGCTGGATTCCATAAAATACACCATTAAAACCAAGGCGTGCGCTCTTACGGAATGCGGAACAATCCCGAATCCGGATAAAATCGTCCGTGACAACGCTTACTGGTTATGGTTTGCGCTGTGGAAGGGCGATTACATCATTAACAGCGACGGTACAATAACCTATGACCACTGCACTCATAAGCAGCTGGATTATGCTTATAACAACGAGCTGTTTATTACGCTGGACGAGTTGCCTGACTTTTCAGTTTATTGATTTTTACAGCAAAAAGCTCCGCGCGCACCTACGGTGCGCGCGGAGCTGCAGCTATCGCCTGCGTTGCAGGCGATAGCTGAATTCAGGGCGGCGCCAGCGGCGCCGCCCGCCGCATTTTCCGCCAACGGCGGAAAGGCGAGCCGCCTTGGGCGATTCCTGCCTTTTATATATCATCTGCTTTAATGGCACTTATTTATTATTTTTAAAAGGTTTTATACAGTAATCATACAACCAGATTCCTCCGCCGACAACGACAAACGCTATTGCAATAATATCACCCGCTTCGTCCGAAATCATATTTCCTGTAATGATTTCGTATAAACAGCCTGCTATCGCAACAGCGGAGCAAAGCGTCATTATTTTATTGATACCATTTATCTTTATCTGATTTCCGTTTTTTCTGATGAGATTTATATGATAAACGGTTTCTATAAGTATAACCACTGACAAAATTATTCCGATTATCGGCGTTTCATCACGAAAGTTCATCATAAGAGCAAGTGTGCATATTATTACGCAGTTCACAATCGGAAGTATATATTTCATAATTCCTCACCCCTTTAATCGAAATAGAATAAATCTTCAAATTTTTTATCCAGCGCAATGCACAAAATCAGCGCAAGCTTTGCGGTAGGACTGAACTGCCCCGTTTCAATTGAGCTTATGGTATTTCTCGACACTCCCACCATTTTTGCTAAATCCGCCTGTGAGATTTTCTGCTCTGTGCGTGCCTCTTTCAGGCGGTTTTTTAATACTAAACTATCTTCCATTTTTCACCTCATTTATAAAACTGTTCTTTCTGCTACAAATCCGCTTATAGCCATGATAGTTAGACCAACAGACCACAGCGCCCATACAATTGCAGCAAACAGGTATGATTTTTTCTTTAACCTTATAAACATGTATATATATATCACTAAGTTCATTACAGTTACTACCGCCCACAGACTGAAATTGTATGTATCGGTGAGAAACATCTCTATAAAAAACATAATACCTGCGTAGATGGCTGAAACGCTAGTTGCGATTGCACCGCTACTGCGGTCAGCGTCCTTCTTTTCGATGTCCTTACCCTTGTTTTCCTGTCTGCTCCTTGCTAAAATTTCTTCCTTATTCATGATGTTACTCCTTTGTTGAATTAAATATTGAATTTACTGTCCGAACATTTCGCCAAGTTTTCTTGACATCCTTAGTATAGCACAGCCAAGTTTACTTGTCAACGCTTTTGCACAGTTTTCTTTGCAAAACTCTCTTTTGCACAATAAACTTGGCAAATCATGACAAGTTTTATGTGCAAGATGCAATAAAAAGGCTCCCCTGAGTAAGGGGAGCTGTCACGCTTGCGTGACTGAGGGGTTGCAGGGGCGGCGGCAGCGCCGCCGCATAGCGCCTTTTCCGCCAGCGGCGGAAAATGCGAACCGAGGACACAGCGTAAGCCGTGTCCTCGGTTTTATGTGTGATGTTTTAGCTATATCTCAAAATCAATACAGCTTCTTGTTGCAGTAAAGGGTCTTACATCCCTGTCTGCAACCTCAACGTGGGCAGGGTGAACAGCGTACGCTTTCAATGCGTCAGCGCTTGTAAAGGTGCTGTCAAGCATAAGGTCGCCGTTTGAGGAGGGCAGGCGGTCGGTCTGTACCTTTATTTCAGTAAGTCCGTCAATCCTTCCAATAAGCCCTTCAAGACCCGACTTGATGTTCTTCTTTATATTTTCCTTTTCAGCTTCGGAAAAGCTGTCCTTTAACGTCCAGATTATAATGTGCTTTACCATATCATTAGTCCTTTCTGTTTCTTTTGCTGTTTGCAACAGAAACCCTGTCTGATAAAAAGACCATATCCATTTTCACGGATACGGTCATTTCAGTGCGTTGAATTGTAATTATTACATAATATCAATTTTCTTCTTGCTGATGAAATCCTTTACGGTTGCAATAGCGGCAACAACGTAGCTGTTGATGATAAATACATCAAAATAGATTCCAAGCATAAGAATATCGGAAGCGTCGGAGTGACCGCCCTGACCTGTGCAGAATAAGCAAGCGGAGCCTATGGGGTAGTGATATAAGCCGCGGCAGATACTGTTTGCTGTAACACAAGCGCATACGCCGACGAGTTCAACGGCAGCGTAGATAATGAATACAAGACCTGCAATGTGTGTAATCTTTTCAATCTGTGCAGTGTTGACTGCTTCCATTGAGCCTGTTGCCTTAGCCTTATAAATAAGGAAAGCAAAACCTGCAAGCTGAACAAGTACGCTGATTGCAATCAGGATATAAGGAACAATCGGAATACCGACAGCGTTTAAAAAACTTCCAAGAATCATTTTTGATTACTCCTTTCTTATTTAAAGGGCATGTACTTGAAGTGCTTGCCTGCGAATAATGCGATGAAAGACCACACGGGATTGAAAAGAAGATAGAAAAACCATGCGGAACCATTGAAAAGAAGGCTTCCTGCACCCATTGCGAGAGAGCCGATAAAGAACACGAGGAAGAGCGCAAGGTCAATGAAAGCAAAAAGCTTATTGCGCTTTACCATGAACATAAGAACTGAAAATGTACCTAAAATTGAGTAAGCAGCCTGTAAGTACATACAAAGCTGATAGCCTGAGAAATTCTGGTCAACTGCATTAGGCATAAGCGCAGTAGCGCTGCTTATAAGAACATCGAAATTAGTAACACCGGTGAAAACACATACAAGAGCACCAAGCACCATAAATGCGCAAATCAAACCGAAAACAAAACGGCCTATAAGATAACCCTTCAAGCCGATACCGAATTCATCTTCGATGTAATCCTGTTCATCAAAACCCTCAGAAACCTGAGCAACCATATTATCGGACATCTGAAACTTTCCTTTCTTTCGGGCATAGTCCTGCTGCCCGTTTTTATTCTATTGAATTATATCATATTTTGTATTTTTTGTCAATAAGAAAACGCTCTGCACAAATAAATTTGTAGCTTTTATAAGGGGAAGGGGACGTTTTTTGTCAACGTTTACATAAATTCTACGCAGGTGTAAAAAAACAGAGTGCGGATTTGTGCAGGTTTAACAGTTGAAATAACAACTTTGATGTGATACTATAATTAATGTATTACACCGATACTGAAAGGAAACAGAAATGAAACTCAGGAAAATATTTGCCTGCATTCTTTGTGCAGGAATTATCACCGCTTCTTTTGCTGCCTGCGAAAATAACACAGCGGCAGATGACGCAACCGCCGATACAACTACCACTCAGGCGGAGGCAGTAACCGAAACAAACACCGCAATAAGCGGAGAAATCCGTGACATTTCCTCCATGGAGCTTATAGGCGAGCTTACAGCAGGCTGGAACCTGGGCAATACGCTTGACGCTACGGGCGGTTCGGGGCTTACCAGTGAAACCTCATGGGGAAATCCAAAGACCACAAAGGAAATGATGGACACTGTAAAGGCGGCAGGCTTTAATATTATCCGTATTCCCGTAACATGGGCAAGCCACCTTGACAGCGGGAACAATATTGACCCTGAATGGCTGGACAGAGTTCAGGAGGTTGTAGATTATACAATTGACGAGAACACATACGTAATAATAAATCTTCACCACGAGGAATGGAACAACACCTTTATCGAGAAAAAGGACGAGACCGTGGAAAAAATCAGTAAGGTATGGTCACAGATTGCCGAGCGTTTCAAGAATTATGACGAGCATCTTATTTTCGAGGGTCAGAACGAGCCCCGAAAGAAGGGCACAAACCTTGAATGGACAGGCGGCGATGAAGAGTGCTGGGAGTTTGTAAATGCCACAAATATGGCTTTCGTGGAAACCGTAAGAGCAAGCGGCGGCAATAATGCCAAACGTCATCTTATGATTCCCGGATATTGTGCAACCTCTGACCCTATCGGCCCTACTATGATTCAGCTGCCCGAAAATGATGACAAAATCATTGTTTCGGTACACGCATACACACCTTACAGCTTTGCGCTTGCTGATACGCCCTCGGGCAAGTTCTCCGCAACAAGGGAAAACGCAACCCGTGATATTGATTCCCTTGCGGAAATGCTGAAAACCAGCTATATCGACAACAATATCGCTGTAATTATCGGCGAAACAGGCGCACGCAACAAGGACAACCTGGAATCACGTGTTGAATGGGCAGGCTACTACACCTCAACAATGAGAAATGCAGGGATTACCTGTATCTGGTGGGACAACGGCTCTGTAAGCGGCAGCGGCGAGAATTTCGGACTCCTTCATCGTGCAACCTGCACATGGTATTTCCCTGAAATCGTTGAAGCCTTTATCAAGGGCGCAAAGGGCGAGCTTACATTTGAAACGAATGAATAAAAAATAAGGAGAAGAACCAAGTTCTTCTCCGCAGATTGTCGAAAAAGTTATTTTTCGACAATCTGACAGCCTTCGAGAGGCACA
>CAZGRB010000079.1:0-9238 GCA_964527695.1 uncultured Ruminiclostridium sp. | reverse complement strand
AATGCTCCCTGTGGCAAAGTTCATCACAGGCACAAGCCTTGGCAACAAGGCGATGATCGTAACACTGGTAATTGCGGCTGCACCCTATGTGGCAAGAATGGCAGAATCTTCCTTCAAGGAGGTAAACAGCGGTGTTATCGAGGCGGCAAAATCCATGGGCACATCGGATTTCGGAATAATTGTAAAGGTACTTATCCCCGAAGCAAAGCCCTCGCTGATAGTAGGCAGTGTAATATCGCTGGTTACTATCCTGGGTTACTCCGCTATGGCAGGCACTATCGGTGGCGGCGGTCTGGGTATGATAGCTGTAAGCTTTGGTTATCAGCGTTTCAACGATGACATTATCTGGGTGTGCGTTCTGCTCACCATAATCATCGTACAGATTATACAGGAAATCGGTATGCTGATAGCACGGAGAACAGACAAGCGTACCGTTTAAAGGAGGCAATATAATGCAGAATTTATTTGAAAAGCTCGTAAGAGCAAATTACCGTTTCGGACGAATGTGTAGATGTTGTAATTTTAACAAAGCTCTGAACAAAAACATATAATTTATATATTGAAAGGAATTTTGAACTATGAAAAAACTTAATAAAACACTCGCATTTTTATTCGCATTAGCATTTGCGGCAACAACCGCTGGCTGCTCTTCAAATAACAGCAGCAATCAGACAACTACAGGCACAACTGCTGCAGCAACAGAAACAAATCAGCTTGAAAAGCTTGTTGTAGGTGCAACCTCTACCCCTCACGGCGAAATTCTCGAACAGATAAAGGATGATCTTAAGGAGCAGGGCTATGAGCTTGAGATAGTGATTTTTGACGACTATGTATTGCCCAACACATCACTTGACGAAGGCTCTCTTGACGCAAACTATTTCCAGCATACACCCTATCTTGACAGCTTCAACGCATCAAACGGAACCGATATCGTATCCGCCGCAGCAATTCATTACGAGCCCTTTGGCCTTTACGGAAACGGTGTAGCCTCCGTAGCTGACGCTGGGGAGGGTGCAACTATCATTATTCCCGCCGACGACAGCAACGAAACAAGAGCACTGCTTTTATTGGAGCAGGAAGGACTTATCACTCTTCCTGAGGGTGCAAATGCAGTTGACGGTGTGACTACTCTTGATGTTGTAGACGATAAGGGTTTTAATATTATCACGGTGCAGGCTGATACGGTTGCGGCACAGTACGCAAACTCCGACATCGGCTCTCTTGCAGTAATCAACGGTAACTACGCTCTGGCTGCAGGTCTTGATATTGCTACAGCGTTAGCAGTTGAAGACGCTTCAGGAAATGCTGCACAGACTTACGCAAATATTGTAGCTGTAAGAAACGGCGATGAAAACAGTGAAAAGATAACAGCACTCGTAAATACACTTAAAACAGAAGAAGTAAAGACATATATCGAGGAAACATATAACGGAGCTGTGGTTGCTATCTTCTGATTTCGGGAGGTAATGAAATGGACTGGTCATTTATTGCAGAATATACACCGCTTTTCGCTGAATCGGCATTGCTGACAATAATTATCGGAGGCATCGGAACTTTGCTTTCCATGATGACAGGTCTTATATGTGCACTGATAAAATATTTCAGAATACCCGTTCTAAAACATATTGTTACGGCATATACCGAGCTGTCCAGAAATACCCCTCTTATTGTTCAACTTTTTTTCCTCTATTTCGGACTTCCGAAGGCAGGCATTGTCCTGTCGTCGGAGGCCTGCGGAATAATAGGTCTGACCTTTCTCGGCGGAAGCTACATGGCGGAATCCTTCTATGCAGCACTTGGAACCGTTTTAAAAGGTCAGATAGATTCAGCGGACAGTCTGGCACTGAACAGAGTTCAGACCATGAGATATGTGGTGTTTCCACAGGCGGCACGGGCGGCAGTTTCACCGATATGTGCGAATGTAATATTCCTGCTTAAAGAAACCAGTGTATTCAGTGCCGTTTCACTTGCAGACCTTATGTATACAGCGAAAGATTTAATCGGTATGTACTATAACACCACCGAAATACTTTCAATGCTGGTTGTTTCCTATCTGCTCATTCTTCTGCCCGTATCGGGTATATTCTCGCTGTTGGAAAGGAGGATAAACCGTGGAAGGATATGAGGTAATCTTTGCAGGCAATAACTTCATCCGTCTGCTTTCGGGTCTATGGGTCACGGTAAGAATATCGCTTGTGTCCATCGGTATTTCTCTTATTCTCGGTTTCATTATGGGAACGGCAATGACGGGACGCAACCCATTTGTCAAAGCACTGTGCAGGGTATATCTTGAAACGGTCAGGATAGTTCCACAGCTGGTATGGCTGTTTATCATGTATTTCGGAATTACAAGACTTACGGGACTTAATCTCAGCGGCGAGGCAGCCTCGGTGATAGTGTTTGCGATATGGGGCACTGCTGAAACTGCCGATCTGGTAAGAAGTGCATTTGGTTCTATTCCGATACACCAGTTTGAATCAGGCTTTTCTTTAGGCCTCAGCAAAATCCAGCTTTATATTTTTGTGATACTTCCACAGGCACTTAAAAATCTTTTTCCGAATATCATAAATCTTGCTACAAGAATGATAAAGACTACTGCGTTGATTTCACTTATTGGTGTGACAGAGGTACTTAAGGTAGGTAAGCAGATAATCGACGCTAACCGATATGAGGCTCCCGATGCGGCATTGTGGGTCTATGGAGTAATATTCCTGATGTATTTTGGGGTATGCTTTCCGCTGTCGCTGCTTTCACGCAGACTAACTGAAAGAAAGGATTGATATTATATGTCCGATAATGTAATAGAAATCAGACATTTGAAAAAAGCATTCGGAGATAATGTAATATTCAGCGATCTTTCGCTTTCGGTGCAAAGAGGCGAAACGGTGGTTGTTATAGGTCCTTCGGGCTGTGGGAAAAGCACACTGCTCAGGTGCCTTAACGGACTTGAACCTATACAGGACGGTACAATATACCTTAACGGAAATCCGATTGAATTCGGCAGAAAAAGTCTTATAAAAATACGTCAGAAGATAGGAATGGTGTTTCAGAATTACGACCTTTTTCCAAATATGACCGTGCTCCAGAATATTGTTTTAAGCCCTGTAAAGGTACAGAAACGAAATCGCAGCGAAGTGACAGAAGAGGCTTTACAACTGCTTGAAAAGGTAGGACTTAAGGATAAAGCTAATTCCTATCCTGCCCAGCTTTCAGGCGGCCAGAAGCAAAGAGCGGCAATAGTCAGAAGTCTTATAATCCACCCCGATATCATACTTTTGGATGAAATCACCGCAGCCCTTGACCCCGAAATGGTGCATGAGGTACTGAAAGTTGTTCTGGAGCTTGCAAAAAACGGTACTACAATGCTTATTGTAACTCATGAGATGTCCTTTGCCAAGGCGGCAGCGGACAGAATTATATTTCTGGACGGAGGCGGAATAGCCGAAGAAGGCAAACCCGATGATTTTTTCCGTTTACCCAAAACCGAACGTGCAAAACGTTTTTTATCAACATTTACTTATACAGAATAAAAACAGGAGGCAACAAAAATGAAAACATTCAAGAAAATAACAGCAATACTTTCCGCGGCTTTAATCGCTTTGACAGCAACCGCATGTGCAAATAATTCCGATAAAGTTTCTTCGGATGACGGTCAGCTATACCGTACAGTTGATGAGATAAAGGAAAGCGGAACAATACGCATCGGCGTTTTCACAGATAAGAACCCATTTGGATATGTCGACAATAACGGCGAATATCAGGGATATGATGTGTATTTTGCAGAACGAATCGCACAGGATCTTGGCGTAGTGCTTGAATTTGTACCTACAGAAGCGGCAAACCGAGTAGAATTTCTCGAAACAGGCAAGGTAGATATTGTACTTGCAAATTTCACAGTTACCGATGAGCGTGCTGAAAAGGTTGACTTTGCTCTTCCCTATATGAAGGTAGCACTCGGCGTTGTTTCACCTGAGGGCAATATAATAACATCGGTTGAGCAGCTTGCTGATAAGACTCTGATTGTTGTAAAGGGAACAACCGCAGAAACCTATTTTACAGAAAATCACCCTGATATAAAGCTTCAGAAATATGATGAGTACAACGAAGCCTACTCAGCACTTCAGGACGGCAGAGGAGACGCATTCTCCACAGACAATACAGAGGTTCTCGCATGGGCACTCCAAAATCCCGGTTTCACAGTGGGAATCGAAACTCTTGGCAGCATCGACAAGATTTCACCCGCGGTAACTAAAGGTAATACGTCACTTCTTGACTGGATTAACGATGAAATAGTATCACTGGCAGACGAGCAGTTTTTCCACAAAGCTTATGACGAAACACTTGCCAATGTATACGGCACAGCGGTAGACAAAGAAAGCCTCGTTGTTGAAGGCGGAGTAATGTAACGGCAAAGCGGGTAAAGGAATGCATGAAGAAATGAAGTTTATCTGCAATGGCGAGAAAAATTCTTGGGTATTGTTTTCTATGCTGCTTATGATACAGAAAAGCAGGAATATGTTTTTTATTCTTTTTAGAATAAGTATTATCAGTAAGAAATTCAGGTATAAAACAAGTTATAATTGCGTGCAGTAGATATATTGCACTTTCACAATTTCCAAAAAATAAATTCATTGACTTTGGTAATAGACTTCATAAACAAATAATGATATCCTTTGGTTACAAACCAAAACAACCACTGGAAAGGAAATCATTATGAAAAAGATTATCATCACAACCCTTATAGTCACCGCATTTATATCACTTCTTCTCTCTGTCAATGTAAAACAGAAAGAGGGTGGGCAACGTTCCAAACAAACAACTGCAACAATGCTTATGACAGAGAAAGAAAAGATAACAACCGAGTCTATCACACAGCCTACAATCACCACAAGCGTAACGACTATAATGACAACGGTTCAGACTACTGTGCCGGAAACGACTTTTACAACAACTCCACCTGTCATCGAATCGACAACAGCAATTACAACCACGCAGCCTGCACCGATTGTCACCGCAACTACGACTCCCAAGAACGGAACGATAGAGGGAGATATGATATGGATACAAGGCTTTGGCTGGATAGAGTATGAGGGTGTCGGAGGCATAGGCTATTACGATGCGGAAATGTACACAAATGGAAATAAGATAGGTTACTTCGGATAACAAGAGTACAAAGACCTGACACGACAAAACGTTGTGTCAGGTCTTAACTTTTGTATATAGCTGGGTCGGTGAAACACCGACCCAGTTCAGTTGCAAACTGTTCTTTTATAGAAAAGCGCACAGCAGATTTCTCCGCTGTGCGTTTAGTTTAAAGAATATAGTCGGTAATGCAATCATACCAGTGAACATAGACCTCACCGTTCACGGTAATGCGTTCATTTTCAGGAAGAATTTCCGTCCAGTTTTTCTTATAGCGGTCTTTTGCCCAATCGTTACGGTTAAATCTTCTCCAAAGAATAGTCCTACCGTTCTTGTCGAGATACTGCTCACTAACAACACCGCCATCATAAGTTTCGATGTCCATAACGCAAATTGTATCGTACAATTTACCGCCGATTTTAACTTCATATTTTCCCACAACATCAAGTAAAAACGGCTTATCAGCAGCAGTAATTTCACTGCCGTTACGAATAATATCACCCTTTGCGGACAAATTGACTTCGTTTCCGCAGTTGTTTTCGCCAAAACCCCAGTTCGGAATAAACTCATCACCGTCAAGGAAGGTATAGCATTTCTTTACTCCACCGCTTATGTGACTTTCAGCAAGAAAACGACAGTGAGTATCAGTAAGCTGTGCAATAAAGGTTCGCTCCGCTTTTTTTTCATTATCTGTTTTGTTGCAATCCATAGGAGCGTATTGCTTTGCAGTTATTTCTACGCCCTCAATGCCGTGGATTTCTGCTTTACCTATAACCTGCATTTCATCATATTCTGTGCGATTTCTTTTTGGGAAATCGTATATTGCCCAGTTAAGCCTTTCACCCAGCTTCGGTACAATAAACCAGCCCATAAGCTCCTCCCACTTAACGGAAAACGGCTCTTTATCAAGTCTTTTAATTGTATATTCAGGCATAAATTCGGGCAACTTTTTCATATTTTCATCAACCTTTCTATAAGTCGTGGCAGGCAGATATAACCTTTTGAAATTGTTTCTTGCTGTATAAAGTCTGCTTTTTACAGTTCCAATGGGAATATTAAGTCTTTGGGCAATCTCGCTTTGATTGTAACCTTGAATATAAAACAGGTCGATTATCTGTTTATCATTCTCGGATAATGATTCAAGCGTATCATAAACATCGTGCTGTTCAACATATCCATATCGACTTGCAGTAAGCGGCTGTTCGGTCAGTTCGTCGATGGAAACATCAACATTTTTTGCTTTTCTGCGGTAATAGTCATTGCATTTATTTCGTGCAATACTGATTATCCACGCCTTGAAATGGGCTTTATCTGCAAGTGTATCAAATTTCTGAAAAGCGGTCAGATAAGTTTCCTGCAAAATATCATCTGCGTCAGCCTTTGATGACAGCTTGAACCGCACGAAACGCTCGACAGCATTTTTACATTCATTCAGCAGTATTTCAAATTCGGTCATATCATCACCTCCTTGTGTTTACTAAAAGCGCTTTCACTGATATAGACGTAGCTGGAGGTAGAAAGGTTCACATACATTATAATTTGGTTATGAAAAATGCTTGCAGTATAAACCACAAGCATTTTATTGTTGTAAAATTACTCATTATAATCATTTTCGGTTGGATACCAATAATCATCTCCATAAATTTTCTCCTTTAATTTTTTATTATTTCACCAGTCATTTCTGTTATCCATCCTTCTTCAAAAGTTGAATTAGTGGTGATTCTTTCAAGCATAATATTTAATTCTTCTCTTAATTCTCTTAAATCGTATGTAATGGGTTGTAATTTACGATTATATGTAATATAATTATAATTCTCTTTATCAAAGGTACGCAGATGAGGATTAGTATTAATTACTGCTCGCATATACGGTTCAGTGTTCTCATCTAAAATATTTAAATCACCAACAACATATCCGAATTGCTCTAATCTTTCATCAAAATGTTCGTTGGTGTTTCTGAACTCTTTCTGAAAAATAAGCGGGAATTCCTTTTTAGTGATATTAAAACTTTTTCTTAATCTTGCTGAACGTTGGGTAGCATCTTTTCCACCAAAGCCACCGGGGTTGTAAAATACATTTGATATATTACCACAAGCGGTAAGAAGACTTTGTAAATGAAAAAAGTAGTAAGTGTGTTCATTGTGATATATCCCAACATTATAAAACGCATCATTAAAAATGTGGTCAAGAGGTATTAGAGCAAAATATATATTTTGCACAGAAATGTTTGCATACAAAAAATCGGGATTATTACCATCAGCCTTAAAATATCTATTTAACATCTGTATTCTCCTAAATCAGAATATTTTAATTATGTGTTTTTAGCCTTTGTATGCACTTGTCCAAATGCACACCCGAATAATTATTCTCCCTTTCAACCAACGTAACAGCCTTGTCCAAATCAACCCACATAAGGCTGTCAACCTCGTTAGAGCTTCCGAACTCGCCCGCCTTGACATAAGCGATGAAACCCGTCATAATCAGATTTTTAGGTGCGAAATAGTAGCTCTGCACATACTCGCAGGAAAGCACACGTTGTCCTGTTTCCTCAAGCACCTCACGAGCAACGGTTTCTTCAAGGGTATCGCCCTTTTTCAGATACCCCGAACAGAGCGTGTAATGCTTTGTTGAAATATAATTCTGTTTCAGCAGTAGTACTTGATTATTTTCGTTGATAATTGCCACAAGCACACAGCTTGCAGGATTATCAAAATAGAATTTGTTGCAACATTCGCAATATTTCTGCTCACCCTCATCGCCGATTGTCTTGTATGTAAGCTGTTTGCCGCATTGTGTACAAAAGTTGATGTCCATTATAATACCTCACACTAAATCCTCAAAGCAACCCCTACAGGATTGCACATATTTTTCCGTTTTAGTGTTCGTATTGCTTTCAAGCCAAAGCAGAACACTTTCCAGAAGTTCCAATTCAGATTTTACATCTATATCCGATATTCCTAACTTGCTTGCCATTCTGAATATATCATCATAACAATCCTGGCCACGAGAATAATGTTTCAGATTCGCAACCCATAATTTCAATATATGAGTATAAAAATCGTTTGCTGACATAGCCTGTTGTTTGCTGACAGTTGTACAATGCGGCTCTGCTGTACAACACAAATCCAGAATAAGAAAAGGATTTTCTTCATCAATAGCAAGCGAAACAATATATTTGTCAGGAACAAGGCTTGGAGCATAATCGGTGAAAATAATATTCAACTTACTGTATAATAAGTTTTCCAGTTCCATCATAAACTTTCCATTATCATACCCTGATACATCAATTTCAATGTCAATATCAGAAAGTTCATCATAGGTACCATTTGCAAGACTTCCATACAATTTACAGCATTTGACCTGCGGTAATGAGTTAAGTATATTCATTATGGTTTCAGCAGTATTTAGGAGTGAATTGTTCATTTCAGCACCTCCCAAAGTTCATTCAAATCTGTAACCGTATTATTCTGCCCAAAGTCAGCGTTTCTGTTTCGTCTGTCAATCAGAACGGACTTGCAACCAAACCTTTTTGCTGTTTTAATATCCTTTTCTTCATCGCCAATCATAATCATTTCGGAAATTTCTACACCGAATTTTTCCGCAATGTCCGAAAGTCCTTTCGTGTTAGGCTTGCGATAGCCGCATGAGATTGATGAAACATACATATCAAAATAGGACAGAAGTTCAGGGAAATAGCTCTTGTGCAGTTCATCGGGCATTCCGATTGCTACATCGGTCAGAGCCGCTATTTTGTATCCCTCTGCTTTCAGTTTGTCCAAGAAATCAAGCGTTTTAGGATAAATATACGCTGTCAGATTCATCGATTCATAAAATTTGTTTATTACATCGGAAAGCTCAAATTTTCCTTGCCAATGAGCCGTAGCCTCGCTGAAAATCACTTCGGGAGTAACATCAACCTCACGAGGATTGATACGGGGATTATAGCTTTTAAGTACCTCAAAGGACTTGTCGATGTCATCTTCGGTTATGTTCAGACCAAGCTGGTTGCGTACATAACGGAAACCATTTTTGTAGAAATCAAGCCACGAAAGCGGCATATTCTTGTATTCCATAAGCGTTCCGCCTATGTCGAAAA
>CAZGRB010000078.1:0-9247 GCA_964527695.1 uncultured Ruminiclostridium sp. | reverse complement strand
GGCGGCAGGCAAAGCATTATACGTGCGATGCACAGAAGCTGCTTCTGTCCCTGGGACAGGCTGCCGCCGTCCTCTCCGATAACTGTGTTGTAGCCCTCGGGGAGTCTCTTTATGAAGCTGTGGGCATGTGCCGCCTTTGCCGCTGTGATAACCTCTTCATCTGTTGCGTCAGGCTTACCCATTACGATATTATCACGGATTGTTCCTGATTTAAGCCATGTTTCCTGTAACACCATTCCATATGAGGAACGCAGGCTTTCTCTTGTAAGCTTACGTATATCCTCGCCTTCAACGCAGATTTTACCCGATGTCACATCATAGAACCGCATCAGCAGATTTATAACCGTGGTCTTGCCGCAGCCCGTAGGGCCTACGATAGCCACACGCTGACCGGGAGTAACGGTAAGGTTGAAATTCTCGATAAGCTTCTTTTCGGGAACATATGAAAAGCACACATCATGGAGGCTTACATCGCCGTCAGTTCCCTCAAGCACCTTGTTTCCCTCGTCGGAAACCTGTGACGGCTCTTCCATAAGCTCGAAAACTCTGCCTGCGCAGGCAAGAGCGTTCTGAAGTTCGGTAATTACGCCCGAAATTTCATTGAAAGGCTTTGTATACTGGTTGGCATAGCTTAAAAAGCAGGATAATGCGCCTACTGTAAACGCTCCGCCGCTTGTGATAGCTGCTATAGCGCCCGTAAGTCCCACACCTGCGTATACAAGGCTGTTTACAAATCGGGTGGAGGGATTTACAAGGGAAGAGAAGAAGGTTGCGTTAAGGTATGCCTTTTCAAGTCTTTTGTTGATTTCATCGAACTTTTCGATTGCTTCATCTTCTCTGCCGAAAGCCTTGACTACCTTCTGATTGCCTATCATTTCGTCAATAAAAGCGGTCTGCTCGCCACGGGTTTCGCTCTGGAGCTTAAACATATTGTATGTGCGGCCTGCAATGAATTTTGCCACAAACAGGGAAACAGGGGTAAGCACCACAACCACAAGAGTAATCCAGGGATTTATGGAAAGCATGAACACAAGCGTACCTGCAATAGTCATAACGCCTGTAAAAAGCTGGGTAAAGCCCATTAAAAGACCGTCTGCAAACTGGTCTGCGTCCGCAATTACACGGCTGACAATATCGCCCACGGGATTTCTGTCAAGAAAGCTTAAGGGCAGCTCCTCAATCTTGCGGAATGCCGTATTTCTTATATCACGGACAACGTGGAAAACCACACGGTTGTTGATAACGCTCATAAGCCACTGACAAAGGGCGGTTGCTCCTGCCACAATTGCCGCACGGATAAGCAGGGGAGTGATTTCTGCGAAATTAACCTGTCCCTCGCCTATGATAAAGTCGATTGCTTCACCGATTACAATAGGGATATAGAGCGTTCCCGCAACGGACGCCGCCGCAAGGAGGACAGACAGAAAAATCCAGAAGAAATAGCGTTTTACAAAGCCGAGAACCTTTTTTAAGGTCTTAAGGCTGCCTTTTCCTTTAGCCATTGTTCTGCCCCTCCTTTCTGAACTGGGAATTGTGAATTTCCTTGTAGACTTCACAGCTTTCCAGTAGTTCCTCATGTGTTCCGATTCCTGCAACCTCGCCGTCATCAAGGACAACTATCTTGTCTGCGTGCTGAATGGAAGATGTGCGCTGTGAAACTATGAAAACCGTTGTGTCGGTAAGAGTTTTAAGGGATTTTCTGAGTGCCGCATCGGTTGCATAGTCGAGAGCCGAAGCGCTGTCGTCCAGAATAAGAATCTGCGGCTTCTTCACAAGGGCACGGGCGATTGTGAAACGCTGACGCTGACCGCCTGACAGATTCTTGCCGCCCTGCTCAATCATGTGGTCAAGGCCGCCTTCTTTTTTCTCAACAATTTCCTTTGCCTGAGCTATTTCAAGAGCCTTGAAAATTTCCTCATCGGTAGCGTTTTCGTTGCCCCATTTCATATTTTCACGGATTGTACCTTTGAACAATACCGCTTTCTGGGGAACAATGCCGATTTTGCTTCTGAGTGCTTCAATATCATAGTCCTTTACATTAAGACCGTCAACAAAAACCTCTCCGTCCTCGGTATCGTAAAAACGGCCTATCATATTGACGAGGGAGCTTTTACCTGAGCCTGTACCGCCGATAATGCCTACGGTTGTACCCTTTTCTGCGGTAAAGTCTATATCCGTAAGGGATTTTTCCGCTGCATCGGGATAACGGAGAGATGCCTTTCTGAATTCCACCGCATATAAATAGCCGTCAAAGCCGTTCTTTTCAATGCCGCTTTTCTGTTCAGTCTCGGTTTCAAGCACCTTTTCAATTCTTCTGCCGCAGGCGATTGACTTTGTGATATTTATAATCAGGTTTGCAAGCTTTATAAGCTCAACCAGAATCTGGGACATATAATTGTAGAGGGCAACCACCGCACCCTGTGTTAAAATTCCTGCTTCAACACGGATTGCACCGTTATTTATAAGCAGAATAATCGCAAGGTTGATTATTACAAAGGTGAGAGGATTCATCAGTGCGGCAATTCTGCCTGCCTTTTTCTGTTCAAGTGTAAGACCCTGATTTTCACCGCTGAAATAGCTTATTTCCTCCTGCTCCTTGTGGAAAGCACGGATAACACGTACGCCTGTGAGATTTTCACGGGTTGTACGGAGAACACCATCAAGACGTGAACGCACCTTATTATATAAGGGAATTGTCACAAACATAACGCCGAATACAACAAGGGCAAGAACGGGTATAACTCCCGCAAAAATCAGCGCCATGTCAAAATCAATGGTAAACGCCATAATCATTGCGCCGAAAACCACAAATGGCGAACGCAGCAAAAGACGGAGTGTCAGATTAACGCCGGACTGCACCTGATTCAGGTCACCTGTCATTCGGGTTATAAGAGTTGATGTACCCGTTTTGTCCAGCTGAGCGTATGAGAATTCCTGAATCTTTCGGAACAATGCGCCGTTTACGCTTCTTGCAAAGCCTGCCGCCGCCTTTGCGGAAAAGTACTGAGCCGTAACCGCAAAGCCTAAGCCCACTATGCCGAAAAGCACCAGCAGAAGCGCCATTTTCACAACATAGCCCTTGTCGCCGTTTCCTATGCCTGTGTCGATAATTGCCGCTACCACAAGGGGGACAAGCAGTTCAAGTATCGCCTCCAGCATTTTGAAAAGGGGAGCGAGGATTGTTTCCTTCATATAGTTATCTGTAAGGTGTTTAAGTAATTTTCGCATTTTTATCTGTCCTTTGCTTCTATAGTATGAACACGCTTTAGATTATAACATTTTTTGTGTTTTTCTGCAACTATATTTTCCCCCTTGCTTGCATTTTTTATTAAAGTGTGGTATATTATCTGTATCAAAAAAAGAAAGAATGAGGAAAAATGCGAATCTTAAAAAAAATACTGTCTGCTTTTGCCGCAGGGGCAATAATGCTGACCTGTGCAGGCTGTAATGCCGCAGAAAATACGGAAACCGACGGACTTAAAATAATTACCACAAACTTTCCGCCATACGATTTCGTAAAGCAGATTTCAGACGGCACGGTTGTTCCCGAAATGCTCCTGACCGGCGGACAGGACAGCCACTCCTTCGAGCCTACCGCACAGCAGATTATCAGGATTTCCGAAGCGGATATCTTTATCTGCACAGGCGGCGAAAGCGATACATGGGTTGATGAAATACTCATGAGTATGGACAGCGATGTTACGGTTATAAAGATGATGGACTGCGTTGAGCCTCTCTGCGCCGACGACCATGACCACGAAGAGGACGAACATCATGACCATGACCACTCGGAATATGACGAGCACGTGTGGACGTCCCCGAAAAATGCAATGAAAATTGCAGAAACAATTAAAGAAGCCATGTGTGGAGCCGACCCCGAAAATGCTGAAGCCTACGAAAGCGGATATACCAATCTTTATGCGGATCTTCTCGCCATTGACTATGAGCTGATGAGTGCCGCCGAAAAGCTTACCGCACCCCTGATTTTCGGCGACCGCTTCCCGTTTTTATACATGGCTCACGATTACGGCATTGAGTATTATGCCGCATTTTCGGGCTGTTCATCGGAAACCGAGCCTTCCGCCGTAAAAATGACCGAGCTTATTGAAGCGGCAAAGGCGCACAATGTAAAAACCATTTTCTATGTGGAATTTTCAACGCAGAAGGTTGCCGACACGGTAGCCGAAGCCGCAGGTGCGGACACGGCGCTTTTCCACTCCTGCCACAGCGTTTCCGACGAGGATTTACAGAACGGCGAAAGCTATGTTTCGCTGATGAGGAAGAACGTTGAAGCGCTTTCAGCGCTTCAGCATCAGTGAAAAATGAAAAGTGAAAAGTTAAGGTATCCGCTTTGCGGATTATTTTAAAAAATGTGCCGCTTGCAGCACTCCGTAACTCTTCACTCTTCGCTTTAACTGAATAAAAAATCGGGTACTTTCGTACCCGATTTTTTATTTCATAAGTGCAATAAACGCTTTCGCTCTGCTGACAACAAGCTTGTCGTTGTCATAAGTGAGGTGGGAGATAGCCTGTCCTATTTCCACCCAGCGGATTTCGGCAATTTCCTCTGCCTGAGGCTTTGTGTCATTATTCAGTGCCTTTGCCACAAAGTATACGACGGTTTTCGTGGTATCACGGCGGGGAGAAAAGGAAACAGTTTCCCTGAACCCCGTATCAATAAGCACATCAATGTTAGTCTCTTCCTTGATTTCCCGTCTTGCGGTTTCCTCTTCGGTTTCATTACCCTCAACGTGACCTTTGGGGAAAGACCAGTAACCGGATTTGATATGCCTGATGAGCAATATCTCGGTATTGCCGTGAAATTTACTGTAAACGATAGCGCCGCAGGATTTTTCGCTGTTCATCAGCTCACCCTTTCAATATAATAGTATTAATCAAATATATTATATCACAAAAACTCGGATTTGTCACGTATTTTATTGAATCTTTGAGGGGATTTTTAAACTATTGACAATAAGAAGCAAAAAGTATATACTTTATTTAGCAATATTTGAAAGGATACCCTATGAAAAACGGTTACAAAAGCGTAAAAAACCCTGCAACCATAAGGGGGCAGATTGACAAACTGAGAAGCAGAGGCTGTGTGATTGAGGACGAGGAAAGAGCGGAATTTGTCCTGTCCAATATAAACTACTACCGACTTGTTCACTATTTTGCCGTTTTTCTTGATAAAAACGGCAGTTACAGAGAAGGCACCACCTTTGAAAAGGTAATGAGAGTCTATGACTTCGACAGACTCTTACGGTCACTTCTGCTTACCGCCCTTGAAGAGGTTGAAATCTCCATGCGTGCCCATATTTCAAACTATCATGCCCTGAAATACGGCGCACTCGGCTATCTCAACGATTCAACCTTCGACTTCCGCCATAACCATAAATATTTTATTTCCAAAATAGACCGCCTTGTTGAATCAAATACGGGCGAAGCTATGGTTACCCACCATATGAAAAAGTACGGCGGCTCATTTCCGCTTTGGGTAATTATGGAGCTTTTCAGCTTCGGTATGCTGAATACCTTTTACTCCGACCTTAAAACCGACGATAAAAAGGCAATTGCCGACAAATCCTTCGGTATTTCCTACCGCTGCGTGGAGGACTGGCTTTACTGTCTGTCTGATTTGCGCAATGCCTGCGCACATTACACACGTCTGTATGCAAACAAGCTGGAAAATGTACCGAAGCAGCCCGGAGATTATCACCGCCCCCTTACAAATTCCGTTTATGACCACATACTGATTTTAAAACGGCTTTATCCCCGTGACGACGCATGGAGAACTACGTTTTTAATGCGTCTTGAAATGCTGCTTATGGAGTATGCGGATGCAGTTGAGCTGGAGCATATAGGATTTCCGCCTGAATGGAGAGAAGAGCTTGCCTAAAACCGTTTCACGGTTTTAGGCAAGTGAATAATGAAAAACGAAAAGTTAATAGTGAATAGTTAATGAGTCCGCAAAGCGGACAATTTTAAATATGCGGCAAAGCCGCTCCCCCATCTTTTCACTATTCACTTAAAAAATCCACCCTTACGGGTGGATTTTTTTATAGTTCGTTTCTGTTTTCAAGGGCTCTCTGTAAGGTCACATCATCGGCATATTCAAGCGCCGAGCCTGCGGGCAGACCGTAGGCAAGTCTTGTAACCTTTATTCCCATGGGCTTTATCATTCTGCTGATATATGTAGCAGTTGCTTCGCCCTCAACAGTGGGGTTTGTCGCCATAATGACCTCGTCCACCTCGCCCGTAAGCCTTTTCATAAGCTCGGCAATGCGGATATCCTGAGGCCCGATATTATCCATAGGGGAGAGAAGCCCGTGCAGCACATGATATGTACCTGTAAATCCGCCTGCACGTTCGATTGCGGAAACGTCCTTAGGCGCTTCAACAACGCAGATAACCTTGTGGTTGCGCCGCTCGTCGCCGCAGATTGAGCAGATTTCCTTTTCGGTGAAATTCTGGCAGACCTGACAGCAATGAACGCTGTGGCGCGCCTTTACAATTTCAGCCGCAAACTCCTCCACGTCCTCCACAGGCTGATTGAGCATGAAATATGCAAGCCGCTGGGCGGTTTTCATACCGATACCGGGCAGCTTCGCAAACTGCTCCGCTGCGGAAACAAGAGGGAGGGAATTATATTCAGCCATAGCTTAGAAAAGTCCGGGGAAGCTTACGCCGCCTGTAACCTTTTCCATTTCCTTTGCGCTTTCGTCGTCAATCTTTGTAAGGATTGCGTTTACGCCTGCAACGATGATGTCCTGTAATTCGTCGATTTCTTCCTTGTCAACGATTTCGGGATTGATCTTGATTTCCTTTAAAACTCTGCCGCCTGTCATGGTAAGTTCAACCATGCCGCCGCCTGCTGTTTCTGTGAAATCTGTCTGTTCGAGACGGGCCTGAACCTCCTGAATGTCCTCCTGCATCTTCTGTGCCTGACGAACCATATTGTTCATGTTGCCCATGCCCTTATTTGCATAGCCCTGAGGTAATCTTGCCTTCATAATTTAATACTCCTTTTCAGATTAAAAAATTTACTGTTCTTTTATAATAACTCCCTGCGATTTTGCGTAACCGAGAAAGTCTTTTACATAATTTTCTTCGTCGGAATAAACCTTTTCGCCCTTCTGGGCAACAATTCCGACCTTTCTGCCGATTGCACGGGAAACTGCCGTTTTTATATCATCGGCAAAGTCCTTCACTGCAAAGTTCTTCTGCATTTCCGTACCGCAGACCATAAGCGTATGCTCGCTTATAAGAGCGGTTGTGTCACCGAAAAGCATCTTTGCGGAATATCCCAGAGTCTCCAGAATATCCTTCCATTCCCTGAAAGGCTGATACCCTTCCTCGGAAGGGCCGTCGTCCTCTTCCTTCTTCTTCATCCACGGCTCGCAGTCGGGGTCGTCATTCTCATAGACCGCTTCTGCCTTTTCCTCTGCCGCAAGCACTTCCTGCAAAGTAGGTGTTTCATCGCTCTGCTGAGGCTGAGCCACAGGCTCGGCAGGGAACGCTTCCTCCGCAGCAGGAGCGAAAGGCTCAGGCTGCTCCGCGGGGGCGGAATACTCCACAGGGGGAGGGGGTAACTCCTCTTCAAAGGGAAGCGGCACAGGCATAGGCTCTGCCGCAGGCTCGTCAAAGGGGAGGGGGATTATATCATCTTCAATGTAAGGTGCTTCGGGTTCGGTATATTCTTCGGCTTCTTCCTGCGGCTCATCGGGGGAAACCGCCGCAAGTGCTTCCGCAAGGGAAACGGGAGCTTCCTCTTCTTCAGAAAAAGCCACGGGAGCTATATCGCTGGAGGATAAATTGAATATATCCGATTTAAGTGATTCCTGCAAAGAGCTCATTGCAAGTCCCTTTACAGTGCGTTCCAGGGATTCCACTCTTTCGAGAAGTCCGTCAGTATTCTGAGACTGAGGTGCTGCGGAAATCCCTGCAACCTTCCGCTCAAGGGCGTCAATTCTTCCCGAAAACTGCTTTTCGTCCACATCAAGCGTGGGCATACACAGTCTTATAAGGCACATTTCACAGGTAAGCTGTTCATTTCCCGAACGGCTTCTTGCCGCAAGGGCTTCGGAAATTATCGAAACAGCACGGAGAATGCTCTCCATGGAATATTTTGCGTTCTGCTGAAGATACTGCTTTTCCTCGTCTGCCGAAATCCTCAGGACAGAGCGCTGTGCGCCTGCCTTTAAAAGCATAAGGATTCGGTAATGGGAAACCAGCTCTTCCATTAGCCTTACGGGACTCTTTGAACGCTGGACAAGTCCGTCCAGCACAGTAATTGCCCTGCTGCTGTCCTTTTCAATTACTGCGTCGGCTATTTCAAAAAGGTGGTCTGTGCCCGAAATTCCCGAACAACTGCGGACTATTTCCTCGGTAACATGGTCGCTTGCCGCAAAACACTGGTCCAAAAGCGAAAGTGCGTCACGCATACCGCCGTCGGAGATACGGGAAATAAGGAATGCCGCATCCTCGTCCAGCTTCACGCCCTCTTTTTCCGCAATTTCCAGCAATCGCTTCTTGCTGTCCTCAATGTCGATTCTTCTGAAATCAAACCGCTGACAGCGTGAAAGAATAGTGGCAGGGACTTTATGGGTTTCAGTGGTTGCGAAAATAAATACAACGTGGGGCGGAGGCTCTTCAATAAGCTTTAAAAGGGCGTTGAACGCCGAGGTGGAAAGCATATGAACCTCGTCTATGATGTAAACCTTGTAACGGCAGGCAAGAGGGGTATATACCGCCTCCTCCTTCAGGTTGCGGATATCGTCTACGCCCGTATTGGATGCAGCGTCGATTTCTACAACGTCGGGTGTTTCCTCTGCTACCGCACGGCAGGCTTCACATTCAAGGCAGGGGTTTCCATCCTTTGTGTCAAGGCAGTTTATAGCCTTTGCAAGAATCTTTGCGCAGGTAGTCTTACCTGTACCTCGTGAGCCTGTAAACAGGTATGCGTGGGAGGTCTGCCCGTTTTTCAGCTGATTCATAAGAGTGGTTGTAATATGTTCCTGAGAAATTACATCGCTGAAAACCTGCGGTCTGTATTTTCTGTATAATGCAAGATACATTTTCACAACCCCCTTTATCAGTGAAAAGTTAAGGTATCGCCTTACTGCGATGACTTTTAAAAATGCGGCAAAGCCGCTTCCGTAGCTATTCGCTTTTCATCTTTCACTCTTCATTTTGTTAAAAAGCTACGCTTTTCAACAATAAAGCTCTTGAGTATGAACACAGGCTG
>CAZGRB010000077.1:0-9833 GCA_964527695.1 uncultured Ruminiclostridium sp. | reverse complement strand
GAAAGTCCACAATTATCCTCGGCGACCACGTAACTCTCGAAAGCGGTACAGGCTGCGTTCATACAGCTCCCGGCTACGGTGTTGAGGACTTTGAGGTATGCAACAAGTACAAGGGAATGTTTGATATTATCGTAGGTGTAAGCGACAGAGGTATTCTTAACGAATTATCAGGTCAGTTCGCAGGTATTGCAACAGGCGACGCTCACCCCGTAATCGCAAAGAAGCTTGAGGACGACGGCAACCTTCTCGCTATGGAAAAGATTGTTCACCCCTATCCTCACTGCTGGAGATGCCACAAGCCCATCATCTACCGTGCAACCGAACAGTGGTTCTGCTCTGTTGAAAAGTTCGCTGACGAGGCTGTAAAGGCAATCGAAGAAGTAAACTGGATTCCCTCATGGGGCGAAGAACGTATCAAGAACATGGTGCGTGACAGAAGTGACTGGTGTATCTCCCGTCAGCGCCGCTGGGGTGTTCCGATTCCCGTATTATACTGCAAGGACTGCGGAAAGCCCATTGTAAACGCTGAAACAATCAAGGCTATTTCTGACCTCTTCCGTGCAGAAAGCTCCGACGCATGGTATTCAAAGGAACCTGCTGAATTTATCCCCGCTTCCGTTAAGTGCGAATGCGGCTGCGGTACATTCACAAAGGAAATGGATATCTTTGATGTATGGTTTGACTCCGGTGTATCCTGGGCAGCTGTAATGGACGAAAGAGACTATCTCAACAGTCCTGCTGACCTTTATCTTGAAGGCTGTGACCAGTACAGAGGCTGGTTCCAGAGCTCACTTTTAACATCCGTTGCCGCAACAGGTCACGCTCCCTACAAGGCAGTATGCACACACGGCTGGATTGTTGACGGTAAGGGCGAAAAGATGTCCAAGTCCAAGGGCAACTACATCGTTCCCGAACAGGTTATCGAAAAGTACGGCGCAGACGTACTCCGTCTCTGGGTAACATCCCTCGATTACCACAGCGATATCCGTGTTTCCGACGACATCTTAAAGCAGCTTTCCGAAACCTACAGAAAAATCCGTAATACCGCACGTTACATCCTCGGCAACCTCTGCAACGGCAAGGGCTTCAACCCCGATACTGATATGGTTGCACTTGAAAACCTCGAGGATATTGACAAGTGGGCACTCTCCAAGTATGACACTCTTATCGAAAAGGTAACAAAGGCATACGAGGATATGGATTACTATCACGCATACCACGCAATCAACAGCTTCTGTGTTGTTGATATGTCCAACTTCTACCTTGATATTCTCAAGGACAGACTCTACTGTGAAAAGGAAGACGGCGAAAGCCGCCGTGCCGCTCAGACTGCTATGTATATCATCTTAAGCGGACTTACAAGACTTATTGCACCTATCCTTTCCTTTACAGCAGACGAAATCTGGCAGGAGCTCCCTACAAAGGCAGGAGATGACAAGCGTCACGTTGTATTCAACAGAATGCCCGATAAGACAGGTATTTCCGTTGATACGGCCAAGTGGGACAAGATTCACGCTATCCGTGATGATGTTCTTGCGGCACTTGAAAAGAAGCGTAACGAAAAGGTAATCGGTAAGTCTCTTGAAGCTAAGGTAATTCTCCACACAGCTGACGATTTATCCGATATTCTTCCTGAGCTTGATAAGGCATTTATCGTATCTCAGGTTGAGCTTGCAGACGGTGAAGGTGAATTCAAGGGCAGCTTTGAAGGTCTTTCCGTAACCGTTGAAAAGGCAACAGGCGAAAAGTGCGCACGCTGCTGGACATACTCCGACACAGTAGGCAAGTGTGAAGCTCACGCTGACCTCTGCGCAAGATGTGCGTCTGTGATTGAATAAAAACAATGTTTGCACTGCTGTTTTTACGCAGCAGTGCAAAATTAAATTTATGAAAAATAAGGAGCAGGTTTGAAAAATAAAAAACACAGATTCAACCTGATACTGACTCTTATAAGTCTGGTATCGGTAGGTATCGACCAGCTTACCAAGTGGCTTGCGGTAACTTATGTAAAGCCTGTAGGCACAATTTCCATAATAAAATTCGGTGAAACCGAGTGGGTGAATTTCACCTACTGCGAAAATACGGGTATGTCCTTCAGCTTGCTGGAGGGACAGCGGTTTATCCTTATCGCCCTGCCCATACTGCTTATAGGGGTTGTTGAATATCTTATCTTTTCGGGTAAGATCAAAGGCACAGCCATGAACGTGGCACTTGCATTCCTTGCAGGCGGCGGACTGGGTAACCTTATCGACCGTATTTTCCTCGGCTATGTGGTTGACTTTATCGACTTCCGCATCATCAATTTCGCAATCTTCAACTTTGCCGACATCTGCGCAGTACTGGGCGGATTTGCTTTTGCAATAATGATGATAATTGAAGAGAGCAAGGCGGAAAAACAGAAAAAACTGGAAGAAAACAAGGCAGCAGAAGATGGAAATTCTTGAATTTACCGCAGAAGAGGCAGGAACAAGGCTTGATAAATTCATATCGGAGCAGACACAGGGTGAAATCACCCGAAGCGCCGCTGTAAAGCTTATCGAGGACGGTAACTGTACCGTGAACGGTAAGCAGGTACAGAAGAATTATAAGCTTAAGGCAGGGGATAAAGTAACGGTTGAAATTCCCGAAGCAGTTGATGTGGACATTCTCCCTGAAAATATCCCTCTTGACATTGTGTACGAGGATAATGATTTACTTGTTGTGAACAAGCCTAAGGGCATGGTGGTGCATCCTGCACCGGGGCATTATTCGGGCACTCTTGTAAATGCGCTGATGTACCACTGCAAGGGCAGTCTTTCGGGCATAAACGGAGAAATCCGCCCGGGCATCGTCCACAGAATCGACAAGGACACCAGCGGACTTCTGATTGTGGCGAAGAATGACACAGCACACAAGGGACTTGCCGCACAGATAAAAGAGCACAGCTTCACCCGTGAGTATGAAGCGGTAGTGAACGGCTCTATAAAGGAGGACGGAATTGTGAACGCTCCCATAGGACGTCACAAGACCGACCGCAAGAGAATGTGCGTAACGGCGGAAAACAGCCGTGAAGCAGTTACACACTACTTTGTAATTGAAAGATTTACGGACTCCACACACCTGAGACTCCGCCTTGAAACAGGCAGAACTCATCAGATAAGAGTCCATATGGCATATATAGGGCACAGCGTTGCAGGGGATGAGGTTTACGGAAACGGCAAGCCCAAATCCCTTATGGGGCAATGCCTCCACGCTAAGAAAATCGGCTTTGTTCACCCTGTAACAGGGGAATATCTGGAATTTGACAGCGAATTGCCCGAGTATTTTGAAAAATTCTTAAACGGAAAAACAAGAATATGAATTTTGATAAAGTTATAATAATGACCGACCTTGACGGGACATTGCTTGATGATAAAAAGCAGATTTCCGACAGGGACATGGCGGCGATAGACGATTTCCGCAGTAAGGGCGGACTTTTCACCCTTGCAACAGGCAGAGGCGTGGCAATGGCACGGAATATTGTGGATAAGCTGAGGGTTGATATTCCCTGCGTTATCTTCAACGGTGCGGCGGTGTATGATTTCACAGCCGATAAGTTCCTGTGGCACAGCTCCATGCCCGATTGTGCGGCGGATTACATAAGAACTCTCGCAAGGGAATTTCCCGACATCGGTATTGAAATTCTCCACGCAGAAAAGGTCTATGTCACCAACTACAATCAGACGGTTGAGGAGCATATGGCATTGGAAAGCATAACTCCCGTGTTCTGCACCGTGGATGAAGCACCGAAAGGTGACTGGCTCAAGGTGCTGATTGCCTATCCCCCCGAAAAGATTGACAGGATTATTGAATTTACGAAAACCAATTGCAATATCGGTGTGAACTGGGTACATTCCTCGCCTATGTATTACGAAATGCTCCCCGAGGGAATCAGCAAGGGCGCAGGCTATAAGAAGCTCCTTGAGATAATGGGCAAGACCGATTATTTCACCGTTGCTTCAGGGGATTTCGGCAATGATTACGAAATGGTGAGAACAGCGGATTTGGGCGTTGCGGTAGCAAATGCACAGCAGAGGGTAAAGGACGCGGCAAAGCTGATTGTAGGCGACAATAACAGCTCGCCTATGGCACAGATTATTGAACATATAAGAGGTTTATAATGAAGCTTCCGAAATATATGCGTATACAGGGCAGAGAAATAGCATGGCGTACGCAGAAGCCTGTGGGTATTTTTGTACTTAACTGGCGAAGAATACGTGACGGCGTTTATAGTGCTGAGGACGCAGAGATTTATGAGAATACCCATAAATGGTTTCTGGAAAATCTCCCTGAGCCGCCCTTTTACGGAAATGACAACGAAAATCCGCAGGGTGCGGTTACATGGTTCAAAACCGAAAACAGCGGCGAAATGCTGGAACGTATACAGCCCCTTATAGATTTACTTGATAAATACAATATACCTTATGACATTGTTTACAGCAATTATGTCGGTAAGATAATCTACGAGGACGATTATCAGGTAGGTGTAATTGACGAATAGAAAGCGAGGAAGAAAAATGGGATTCTTTGACACCTTATTCAAAAGCGCAAGCAGAACTATCGGCAGAGAGGTAGGAAAAAAGGCGGTCAATGCCGTAGTTGATATGATTGACGGCGACGACGACAAGAAGAAAAAGACTTCTTCAAAGAAAACAACAGCGAAGAAGACAGCGGAAAAGGAAACCGTAAGAGAAGAAGCAAAGGCAGAAAACCCCAACATTGCGGCTTCCTCACCTATGGCAAAGGCAGCTTCCAGGGGCGAATCGCCCTATGACACAACTCCCGATATGCCCCGTCCTTTCGTTAATTTCAACGGCTGGCTCTGCATAAAGGGCTGCACTCCTCAGGAAATTATAAAGACTCTCGGTCTTAAGAACAGCTATGAAGCAAACTGGGAAAGCGGTCTTGAAGCGGCGAACAATGCCTTTATGGAAAAGGTTTTCGTTTCACCCCTTATCGGCGGCTGTGTGCTTGTAATCGGCTACATACCCTTCGGCGTAAAGAACAGCGTAAAGGAAGAGCTTTCCGTTCTCGATAAAATCGCTGACAAGTTTGATGAAATGACCTGTTTTGCAACTCAGAGCACGGTTGATATCCACGTATGGGCAAAGTATGTTTCGGGTAAGCTTAAAAGAGGTTACGGCTGGCTTGGTGAAAGCGGAGAAGTTTATCTCAATGAGGGTAATTTAACACCCGAAGAGTTCAAGCTGGGCTACAACAAGCTTATAACTGACCCCGACTGCGACTGGGAAAAGGTAATTATACCTGACACAGAGCACGTTTTCACTATGGCAAAGGAGTGGGGCATTGCTCCCGACCTGTCCGATGTGAACGGTACTGAGGGCACAGGCTTTGTGTGCGATATATGAAGATAATAAAGAAAATCGGTATAGTATTAATCTGTATTCCCGGGGTATTTTTGTTTTTGATTATAGGCTGGGAACTTTTCGGAATGGCTGTAAACAATGTTGAAGGTCATTGGCAAATGGAAGAACTTATCAATGAAATAAGCAACGTTGGCGAACAAGTCGAAATACTTGATACATACAGCTTTGTTGGCAATTATTCAGGTACAGGAAATCACTGCGATTTAGTTTCTGCGGCATTAGTCAGAACGGAACGTTTTCCAGATCTTAGTTATCACGCAGGGCAATGGTGTGAAACTTTCAGTACATTGACTGAACTGCGTAAGTACGAATATGATTACAATAAGTGGAGCAGCTTGCTTGATTTCCCCGAAGATGAAACAAACTGCTATCTGCTTGTAAAAATTGAGAGTGCACCTTTCAAGGATAATATTCAAGGACATTAAAAAGTAAATCTTGACGAGCAATCGTCTTTAATAAACCGCAGGTGCGGTTAAAATACAGGAGGTCAATATGGACGCAACTTTAAAAAAGCAGCTTGAAATCACTGCTACAAAAGTCAGAATGGGCATCATTGAGGGCGTTTACAACGCTAAAGCGGGTCATCCCGGCGGCTCTCTTTCCATTGCTGACACCTTAACCTATCTCTACATGGCAAGAATGAACGTAAACCCCGAAGACCCCACAATGGCAGACCGTGACAGACTTGTTCTTTCCAAGGGTCACACTGCTCCTGCGCTCTACGCTTGTCTTGCACACAGAGGATTTTTCCCTGTGGAAGAATTAAAGACATTAAGAAAAATCGACTCCCGTTTACAGGGTCACCCCGTTCTCGGTAAGGTTCCCGGCGTTGATATGAGCACAGGCTCTCTCGGTCAGGGTGTTTCCGCTGCCTGCGGTATGGCTCTTTCAGGCAAGATTTCAAACGAAACCTACAAGGTATATGCAATCCTCGGCGACGGTGAAATTCAGGAAGGTCAGGTATGGGAATCCGCTATGTTTGCGGCGCACTATCAGCTTGACAACCTCGTTTTCGTTGTTGACAACAACAATCTCCAGATTGACGGTGCAATCGGCGACGTTATGAGTCCCTATCCTATTGACGAAAAGTTTGCTGCATTCGGCTGGCACGTTATTACAATCGACGGTCACGACTTCGACGCAATCGAAAAGGCATTCAATGAAGCAGAAACAGTTGCAAACCAGCCTACTGTAATTATCCAGAAGTCCGTAAAGGGCAAGGGCGTTTCCTTCATGGAGAACAACGTTGCATGGCACGGCGCAGCTCCCAATGAAGAGCAGTACAATATCGCTATGGGCGAGCTTCAGGCTCACCTCGACGAATTACAGAAGTAATCAGAAAGGATGTTTATATATGGAAAAGAAAGCTACTCGTGAAAGCTACGGTGAAGGTCTTGTACTCCTTGCTGAAAAGCGCCCTGATTTAGTTGTTCTTGACGCTGACCTTGCCGCCGCTACAAAGACAGGTATTTTTAAGAAGGCTTGCCCTGACAAGCATTTCGACTGCGGTATCGCAGAAGCAAATATGATGGGTGTTGCGGCAGGTATCGCTTCAACAGGCAAGCTTGTATTCGCAAGCTCTTTCGCAATGTTTGCGGCAGGCCGTGCATTTGAAATCGTAAGAAACAGCATCTGCTATCCTAAACTTAATGTTAAAATCGGTGCAACTCACGCAGGTATCTCCGTAGGTGAAGACGGTGCGTCCCACCAGTGCAACGAGGATATCGCACTTATGACAGCACTCCCCAACATGACAGTTATCAACCCTGCCGATGATGTTGAAGCAAAGGCGGCTGTGCTTGCAATGGCTGACTACGTAGGACCTACCTACATGAGATTCGGCAGACTTGCTGTGCCTGTGTTCAACGATGCCGCAACTTACAGGTTTGAAGTAGGCAAGGGTATCCAGTTAAAGGACGGCAAGGACGTTACAATTATTGCAACAGGTCTTATGGTTGCTGAAGCTATGGAAGCAGGCAAGGCTCTTGCAGAACAGGGAATTGACGCACGTGTAATCAATATCCATACAATCAAGCCTATCGACCGTGATATCATCATCAAGGCAGCTAAGGAAACAGGTAAGATTATCACCGTTGAAGAACACAGCGTAATCGGAGGCTTAGGCTCTGCTGTTGCAAACGTTGTAACAGAGGAATGCCCCGTTCCCGTTATCAAAATCGGCGTAAACGACTGCTTTGGTCACAGCGGCCCTGCTGTTGCCCTCCTCAAAGAGTTCGGTCTTTGCGCAGAGAATATTGTCAGCGTTACAAAGGCGGCGCTCGGCAAGTAAATAATTAAAAGATAAAAGGCAAGCCGCCTTTTATAAGAAACGATTAACCCCGCAGCTGAACTGCGGGGTTAAAAGCTTATGTAATGAGGAGTAAGAAAAAACTTTTAAAATAGTCTTGACATCAGCGGAATAATGTGTTATTATTTACTTGTATTTATTAAAAGGCTTTGACGAAGAGGGCATTGTTGCTGAACCTCGGAGAGAAGTGGCGGTTGGTGCGAGCCACAGGGAATTGACAGTGTTTGTAGCTTCCGAGCCGGGAGGAAGAAAGCGTGTGCAAGTAGACCCTCCCCGTGACTGCTGCGTTAATGCATACGGGTTGTCAGACCCTGAGGGGCGGTGTTTCTGCACCGCAATTTGAGTGGTACCGCGGGTAAATTACTCGTCTCAAGGATTATTTTATTCTTTGGGGCGATTATTTTTTTGCCTCAGAAAAGGAGGTTTCTATGGAAAACATTATGGACATTGGTCTGAAAATCAAGGAAATGGCAGAGCGAATCCGTGAGCTTCGTGTGATTGAAAATTACACACCCGAAGAAATGGCGGAGAAGACAGGAATCAGCGTTGATGAATACGTAAGATGCGAAAACGGTCAGGCTGACCTGAACTTTGCATTCATTTACCGCTGTGCGGCAGCTCTCCGTGTAAACGTAACGGATTTAATCGAGGGTTTCAGCCCCAACCTCAAGTCCTACACAATTACAAGAGCAGGAACAGGTCAGCAGATTGCAAAGGCTCACGGCATGGTTTATCATAACCTTGCATACGCTTTCAAGAATCGTATTGCCGAGCCCCTTTACGTTATCAGCAGCTACGATGAAGCTGCTCAGAACAGGGAAATTGAGCTTACTACCCACGCAGGTCAGGAATGCGATATTGTAATTGAGGGTAACCTTATGGTTCAGGTAGGCGACCACAAGGAGGTTCTCGGCCCAGGTGACAGCATCTACTACAACAGTGACACACCTCACGGTATGATTGCCGTAAACGGTCAGGATTGCAAGTTCTATGCTATCGTACTGAGAGCTGACGCCGAAATTTCCGACGGCACTTCTTCCGAAATTGTGCCTACCGAGCAGATTATCGGTTCAGTTCACAGAGATACCAAGGACAGAATTTACCATAATTATATTGACGTTGTTGAGGATGAAATGGGCACTCCCACATCTATCGCCTTCAAGAACGAGGATAAGTTCAACTTTGCTTTCGACCTTGTTGACGAGCTTTCAAGACGTGAGCCCGAAAAGCTTGCAATGCTTCACATTTCAAATGACGGCACAGAGCGCCGTTTCACATTTACGGACATGAGGCGTCTCTCCAACCAGTGCGCAAACTATTTTGCTTCTCTTGGAATCAAGAAGGGTGATAAGGTTATGCTTATCTTAAAGCGTCATTATCAGTTCTGGATTGCAATGCTGGGTCTCAACAAGCTTGGCGCAGTTGCAATTCCCGCTGTTAATCAGCTTCAGGAGCATGACCTTAAGTACCGTTTTGATTCTGCAGGCGTAAGCGCAATTATCTGTACCGCTGACGGTGATGTTGCACATCAGGTTGACATTGCCGCCGTTGAATGTCCGCTTCTTACAACAAAGATGATTGTAGGCGGAACACGTGAAGGCTGGCGCAATTTTGACGAGGAATACAAGCGCTTCAGCACACACTTTGAACGCACAGACGATTCGCCCTGCGGCGACGATTTACTGCTTATGTTCTTCACATCGGGAACATCAGGCTATCCTAAAATTGCCGCTCACAATCATAAATATCCTCTGGGACATTTCCATACCGCTAAATACTGGCACAACGTTGACCCTGACGGTCTGCATTTCACAATTTCCGATACAGGCTGGGCAAAGAGTATGTGGGGTAAGCTTTACGGTCAGTGGCTTTGCGAAGCTGCTATCTTCGTATACGACTTTGACCGCTTTGACGCTGCGGAGATTCTTCCTATGTTCGCAAAGCATCAGATTACAACCTTCTGCGCACCGCCTACAATGCTTCGTATGATGGTAAAGCAGGATATTTCCAAGTATGATTTATCCTCTGTAAAGCATATGACAACAGCAGGCGAAGCGCTTAATCCTGAGGTATACCGTCAGTTTGAAAAGGCAACGGGACTTCAGATTAAGGAAGGCTTT
>CAZGRB010000076.1:0-9856 GCA_964527695.1 uncultured Ruminiclostridium sp. | reverse complement strand
GATACGCCCCGTTCTTGCGAACGTGCCCCTAAAGTGTCAGCCACACTAACGATATCAGCGTACCTTTACCGTCACTTATATTATATCCGATAAATCGGATTTTGTCAACGGTTTTATTCGTCAATAGAATTGTTCTTCTGTATGTACAGTGGGTTTGATTGTTCTGCGAATTTTGAAAGACGTTTTTCAAGAGTAGCCTCTAATTTCTTGAAATCACAGCAGCGGCGAGTAAGACTACGGGCTTTTTCTGGTGTTTGTGTTACGAATTTATATAATTTATTTGCTTTCTTTACAATACTATCGCTATTTTCATTGCACCAATCAATTTGATTTGTAAGAAGTTCTTTATAGGCTCTATCTTTCGTTGAATCACTTTTGCTTGGATTTATGTTAATGCGCTTAATAAATTCGTCTGAAACAGGTATCATGTTATTAAAATTCAACGCACCAATAAGTTTATTGTGTTTGTCGTACATTTTTGAAAAATCCATATCATTTTTCATTTTTGCGTGTTTAGGCTTGGGGGATGTAAGCGGGATACAATATTTCTTGTCATCCATTATAACAACAATTCCAACAAAAGGTCTATTTTCTTTGTTTTCTTGCGGAGAAACAGACATTACTTTATCGTCAGCTTTAGCTAAATCCCGTACATATTTCATATCAAGAGTATATAGATGTAATCTTTTCTTTTGCATTGTATTCGCCTCCTCAAAAAAACAAAAGGCTGCGATTTCTCGCAGCCTTACCTTTTAAAGTTCCCACTCGCAGTAGGGTCCACTGCTTTTAAAACTCCCACTCACAGTAGGGTCCACTGCTTTTAAAACTCCCACTTACAGTAGGGTCCACTGCTTTTTACAGAAACATTAAGTTTCCATACGATAAGTCTACGCTTATCTCCATTAATATTATATCCGATAAATCCGATTTTGTCAATAGTATATTCTGCCATTCGCCAATGGCGAATAAATTATTGTATTTCTATGTTAAGTTATGCAATAAAATTCTTAATAGAAAGTAATCGTCATTATCTACATTATCGTCATAATCGTCACTATCGTCATCGCCTACATTGTTATAACATTATGATTTCAATTTACAATTAAAATTTTAAGCAAAAAACAGTATTGATATGGGATGAGTACATTTTGAGTGCAACAACACGGCGAGAGAAAAATATGAGGATGAAAAGAGCATATAAAGGCTCGTTTTTTCGCATAAAAACATTAGAAATAATATGGAGAAATCACCACTAAGCTGAGTGGGAATAAAATAAACTATCCCGAAAACCTCTGAATGAAGGGGTTTCCGGGATTTTCTTTTGTCTTTTGATAACAGAGGTTAGTTCAAGCACATTATACGGATTTGCTTTTCTTTTTGTAAACAATCAAAACAAGTAAGAATGATAACAATTGCGCTATCATAATTCGAACTATCTGTAATTCATCAGAGCCTTTATCTGAAACCATATGTAGAAGATTTGTTGCAACTACATTATTAAATAAATGGTCACCAATACCTGCCCATAGTGCACCTGTCATTTTATAGAGCATACTCCATTTTATGCTCATAATACCTGAGAGAATTATATAGCCCATTCCCATAACCAACAGATTTGGTAATGAGGATTCTCCGTCAATGTAACTTCGCATAGGCATTACCCAGTGCCAAATCCCAAACAGCAAAGCTGATATTATATTTGCAACAGCAAATGAGTACTTTGGTTTCAGTATCTTAAGAAACAGTCCTCTGAAAACGCCTTCTTCCATCCACACATTTATAATGTTGAAGATAATGCACAAAAGAATAAATTCTATTTCTGTTTGCCGAACTTGTTCACCTGATAGTGAAAATCCGCTTGCATAGATTTCTAAATGAGGATTTTTGTTCTGAATGAGATTGATAATGAATTCAATGCCATACGAAACAGAAAAGCAGACAAATCCAAGCAATAATCCAGTACTGAGATTTTTGAGTAAATTTTCAGACTTGAAGCCTATATCATTCCAAGACAAATTGAATAATTTAATCATTGCGAACAAGATGATTATACCCAATAACTTATGTATAAAATTTTCTGCAATTATTGTTTCATCAGTTCTTATAAGAAAATATTCAATGCACCTTACAATTGCACATATCGTAAATATTATAATGCAAGTTAGACAAGGAAATTGATTTGTTTTAAACTTTATCATACTTCCCCCCAAGATAAGTAGAAAAATTTAGTAGCTTCATTATATCACACATACCCACAAATTTCAATCTGGAAGAAACAATAATGTTTATTAAAACCAGAGATAGTTTTTACACCAAATTATTTTTCTTCCAGTTCCTTGCATCATCAAGAAGTTCTGAAATCAAATCCGCCTTCCCTGCTGTATATGCCTTTCTGTTGTCAGGGAATTTTTCTGCCAGCAACCTCTTAAGGTCGTTGTATTGCTTTGCTTTTTCGGGAAATTCGTTGAGATAATCACGAAATTTAAGATAATTTATCCAGTTAATACTGTCAGCTCCGACTACATGAATATGATGAGTTTTTATCTCCTCAGCTAAATTTCCCTTTACAAACAGAAGTTGTCCTGTTTTTTCAACCTTGCGGTAAATTATACCATTTTCCTCAAGCTGTCCAATATATGGATATATTTCGTCCAGTTTATCTACTGCCAGGGCAATATCAATTATCGGCTTAGCACTTATGCCTTTTATAGCCGTACTGCCGACGTGCTGAACATCAATACATATATCACCAAGAATTGATTTTATAAGCGCAATTGTCCGTGTAGCATCTTCTTCCCAGCTCAACTGGTGAGGAAGCAATTTTACAATTCCGCTTTTCAATCCGATTATTTCCGGGTTACAGCTCATAATCTTCCTCCGCACTGACTGCAGTTGCTTGATTTTCAGTTTTACCAGAGGGTTCAGTAATGTCAATAGTTGTTGACAAACCATTTATTACAACATTCGGGTCGTCAATATCAATAACAATACATCTTCTTCCGCCGATAAGCGATGTTCTTACCTTATCAGTTGCATCCTTGCTTATATTTACGGTAATATCAGGCAATGCAATAACCGTTTTAGGTGTAACAAGATTTGTTGCTGTAAGAGCTTTGCCGCCTGTTATATTATTGAATACCTTTTGCACTTTTTCGAGTTTTTCTTCAGCAACTCCAACATCGGTAAGTATATTTTTAAGCCTTATATCATCAATGGCAGCAGGCTTTTCATCAAAACGATGCTCCTTTATCTCCTCGGCAATTTTTTCATTTACCTGAGTTATAACAGTATAATCAAGGTCATCTCCAATTATATCCGTAAGGACCTTACAAAAAACAGCCCTCTCACCTACTGCTGTGAAGCTCGTCTCGCAGCCAAGCACCTTTTCCGCTATTGATTTATTCGGTTCTTTGGGCTTTGATGTATAGCAAAGCACCGAGTTTATATCAGGGTCACCTCCTGTAAGAACAGGAAACAGAAAACCATCGGTAGGTATACGGCTTATATTTCTGTTTTTCTTGGGAATAAGACATATATTGTTGTCTGTTTCATCAAAAATAAGTACATCCTCGCCCAATTCAACAGGACAAATAACAGTTAATATAAAATTATAATCGCTGTTTTCTTCGGATTGTTCATCATTCTTATCTCTCCTGAACAGAGTGTATGTACAATGAGCGGCAAAAACAACAAATGTGGATGTGTAATCAATATTTGCAGTAATGTTCTGAAGGAATTTATCGTTTTCGGTTTCATCAAGGAACTTTGATTTCAATGATTTATACAGGATATTCTGTGCACCGTCTTCGAGATATTCGCTGTCAGGAAAACTATATTCGACAAGGTTCTTGCCAAGCGTTCCGCTCAATCCTTTTCTCAGGGTTTCCACTATAAGCTCCTGTTCTTCAGACGGCATAACTCCAAGCAGACTATGCTTTTTGCAGACAACATTCTTATCCGAATCAATAAAAGCACTGAGCACCTGATTGAATGTAAAAAATCCGCATTTATCAGAAAAATTCTTTTTAATGTCATTAAGCTCTTTTTTATTCATTGTAAATTGTCCTTTCTGTCTATGTTTAAAAAGTATATCACAAAATGAATTTTTTTGCAACCAACTATAAAAAAGCCAGCCTAAGATTTGACAAATATTATTAATTTTTTTAAAAATGACTTGAAATTTCCAACAGAATGTTGTATAATATATTTGATTTTGCGGTTTTGCAAATCTACCGCTTTTTTAGATAATAAAAGTAAAAATTAAGGAGTTGAACACATTGATTAACTTAATGTCGTTATCCGCTGATGTTACTGAAGCTGCTGAAGCTGTAAGTGACAAGGTTAATGTCGAAGGTAACTGGGAATTAATAGGGTCAACAGTAGTCACTGGTATGGTTATTGTTTTCCTTATCCTTGCTATCCTCATTTTCTTCCTCTGGGCAATGGGCAAAATTTTCCAGGGTATTGAGAATTCCCGGAAGAAGAAAGCAGAACAGAAGACTGCATCAACAGTTGCTGAAGCTGCTCCCGCTCCTAAGCCTGAAGTAGACGAAATCTTTGAAGAATACGAAGAAGATGATGATGAAATCATCGCAGTTATTTCAGCAGCTATTGCAGCATACGGCGAAGCTGAAGGCAAGCAGTACAGAATCTGCGGAGTAAAGAAGCGTGAAAAGACACAGCGTTCCGGCTGGAGTGCAGCAGGAATTGCCGAAAATATGCGCAGCTTCTAAAAATGACGAAAGGAAAAAAACAATATGTTTCAGATATTTCTCGATACATTAGTACAGCTCTGGGAAGAATCCGCATTCTGTAATATCACCTGGCAGCAGGGTGTAATGCTTCTTATTTCATTCTTCCTTATGTATCTTGCTATTGTAAAGCAGTATGAACCTATGCTGATGCTCCCTATTGCATTCGGCATGGCTCTCACAAACATTCCGGGTGCAGAAATGTACCATCCCGAATTCTTCCTCTCAGGTGATGTTGATTATGGTCAGGTTCTTCATGACGGCGGTCTTCTCGATATCATTTACCTTGGTGTAAAGCTTCAGCTCTTCCCGCCTCTTATCTTCCTTGGAATCGGCTGTATGACTGACTTCGGTCCTCTTATGGCAAATCCGAAGAGCTTCCTTCTCGGCGCTGCCGCACAGGGTGGTATCTTCCTGACATTCCTCGGTGCCTGCGCTCTTACAGCAACAGGAATTGTTGACTTTACACTTCCTCAGGCTGCTTCTATCGGTATTATCGGCGGCGCTGACGGCCCTACTGCTATTTACCTTACCTCAAAACTTGCCCCTGAGCTTTTAGGCTCAATTGCGGTTGCAGCCTACTCGTACATGGCGCTTGTTCCTGTAATCCAGCCTCCTATTATGAGACTTCTTACAACAAAGAAGGAACGTTCTATCAAGATGGGACAGCTCAGACCTGTTTCCAAAACAGAAAAGATTGTATTCCCTATTGCGGTTACAGTTATCGTTTCCTTTATCGTGCCGTCCGCTACCCCTCTTGTTGGTATGCTGATGCTTGGTAACCTCTTCAAGGAAAGCGGTGTTGTCGAAAGACTTGTAAAAACAGCTTCCAACGAACTTATGAATATCATAACAATTATGCTTGGTACTGTTGTAGGTGCAACTGCTACAGCTGCAAACTTCCTTTCTATCAGAACAATTATGATTGTCGTTCTCGGTCTTGTAGCCTTCAGTATGGGTACTGCCTGCGGTCTGCTTCTCGGTAAACTTATGAACAAGCTTTCCGGCGGTACAATCAATCCTCTTATCGGTTCTGCCGGTGTATCTGCTGTTCCTATGGCTGCACGTGTATCTCAGAAGGTTGGTCAGGAAGAGAACCCTTCCAACTTCCTCCTTATGCACGCTATGGGACCTAATGTTGCAGGTGTTATCGGTTCTGCTGTTGCAGCAGGTGTTCTCCTTGCAATCTTCGGTTAATAACAATAATACAAAAACACGGTGTCAAATGAAATGACACCGTGTTTTTTAATTCATAAAGTATTCATCTTCACGTCTGGGCGGAGACATAAACCCTCCCTGGACAATATTAAGACCATATGAAGCTGCCGCTTCAAGCTGCGGCTTATACTCAATATTCTTTACAATGATTTCGATATTCCTGCTGTTTGCAAGATAAACTGTGGTCCTTACAAGTTCTTCATCAAAGCTGTCACCCGAATTAGTAATAAAACTGCTGCTTACCTTTATTATATCAATATATGAGAATTTCAGCGTATTAAGCGGTAAATACTCATTGCCAAAGCTGTCGATACATATTTGTATTCCGAGCTTCTTCAGTTTACCTAGAGTTGATGAAGTTTCGTTATAGGCCAATAAATGAGAACTTTCTGGTATCTCTACAATAAAAGATGAAGGCTTAAGACCTGACGCATCAAGAGCATTCTGAACAACTGTTGATACAGAGCCTCCCTGTAAATCATGGACTGTCAGATTAACGCTGACTCTGACATTCTCGCCGTGCCGTTGCTGCATTTTTTTACAGAATTCACAGGCACGTGGTATAACCCAGAAATCAATTGCCGTGTCGAGACCTACTTTTTCCATCAGTCTCATAAAAACCCTCGGTGAAACATAACCTGAATTCTCGCTTTTCCAACGAAGAAGCGTTTCATAATGATGTATAATACCATCACCGGTAAAAACAGGCTGATATGTCAACTCAAAATTTTTCATACCATCTGCAATACATCTTCTTAATTCCTGTTCCAGATTATAAACTGCACCTGAAGATTTGCGGAATTCGTGATTGAAGAATGCAAATGAATTACGTCCGTATTCATTTGCCCGATATAACGAAAGCGTAACCGCACGGTATAAATCTTCACACTCACTTACCGATTCATCAAATACAGCAACACCTATCGCAGCCTCCGCATATTGCTGAACATTATCAATAATAAACGGCTGCTCAAACCTGTCGAGAATTTTCTGTGCTGTTGTCTGAGCTTCATCAGGTCTGTAATCATTAAGTATTATAAGCATAATACTGCCTGAATAACGATATACATACTGTCCGCCGATATCGTCGTTTTTAAGATACTGAACAATCATTTTAAGCAATCTGTCAGTATATCCCTGTCCGAATACTTCATTCAGCGAACGGGTGTTTACAATATGCACGGCCATGACAATGCCCTTTCCTTTTTCGGAAAGAATCTGACTCATATCAATGTCAAGCTTTGCTCTGTTCTTTATCTCCAGCATATTGTCATAAAAAGCAAGGCGGAACAGCTGGTCGTTCTTTTCTTTTATTTTTCTGTCCATTTCACAGCGATGTATGATATTTGAAACAGATTGTGATATGCTCCGAATTATTCTTTTATCTTCATAGCTCCACTTTTTCTTATTGTACGATTCATAGAAAAGTAATGCCTTTTCTCCGTCGAAACCACACATTTCTGAAACCGCAAAAGCACCTAATGACAATTCTTTAAGCTGTGATTCGCTTCCACGTGAAAAATAATTCTCTGTCTCACCGAGTGTATCACATATGTAACTGTAATTTTTACGTATATAGGAATCAGACAAATTATTAACCATAGAATCGGATTCCCAGGAAGAAACAACATAAGACTGTCTGCTGCGAATATCGGAACAATAAACCGATATTCTTTCAAGCTTAAGATAATTTCCTACTGTCTCAAGAACTCTGTCAAGAGCAGACTCAGCCTGTGCTTCTTCCATAATTACCGAATGAATACTATTAAGAAGCATCTGCTGTTCAACATTCGCACCAAGATGTTTGTTAACCGACTTAGAATTCTGCTTCTCGTTATAAAGCATAATGAATGAATCGGTCATCCGTGACAGATTCTCACACATTGCAGAAAGAAAATGACCAACATTATTGAACGACGATTCATCATTGGTACCGATGCACCAGACGCCGCCGTCCTTATGGTTGAACCTGATAATTTCACTTTTAAAGAACTGATATCTCTCAGGAGAAAAATCAATATTTTCTCGGATTACTGCAGCAACCAATTTACCTGTTTCATCAAAAATAGCTGAATCAATATTTCCGTAATCCGAAAAAGGCTGCTGTATTTTCTTCAGATAGTTACATCCATATATTTCCTCCAGTGTCGCTCCATTTTTATTGAGTTCAGAAATCTTTTTACTCTGCCTTCTTTCAAAGTCATTTATAACATTATCATTAGGAATACAATCCATATATTCATAAACATCAAGCAGAACACCATCAAATGTCATATCGTCATCAGATTTTTCACAACACAAATACGCCCAGTGAAGTTCCTTTTCAAACTCCATACGGAAATGCGTGTTCAGACGCATTTTTGAACCCGCGGCAAAGTCATTGAAGGTATTCATGAGCGAAGGTATGTCATTTATGTATACAAACTCAGAAAACAAAAAGGAACGTTCAGGTTCTTCCTCGTCATACTTTCCTTTTACATTAAGAGTAAAACCGCCATTTGTATTAATTTGTATAGGTATACAATTATACTTTTTCAGTAATCCTGAAAGGTTAGTCATCGTACAAGCCCCTTTTAGTGCTTATTATAATTATAATATACCATAACAAATTATAAAAATCAACACTTTTTGTTAAACTTCAACAAATTGAACATAAAACGTTGAAAAAATCATACATTTTTCACAAAAGCGAATTTCCAAATAATAAAACTGCAATTTCAAACAAAAGAAAACAGCTTACAATAATTCCGAGTATGCAGCAAATAACAGCATTTGCATCAAAACAACGCTTTATTTTTTCATTAAGAATCAGCGACACTTCTTTGTCCATCTGATAAATCTTATTCTGAAACATTACTTCAAGCGGCAACATATTTTTATATTCATTTTCTCCGATAATATAAACCGCATATGGTATTTTACTTTTATCCCCTGTTTCCGAGCGAACATATCTGCCCTTTGCACGTTTACCCTTTACAAGCACAATTGTCGCATAAACAAAGAAAACAGCCATAAAAACTATAAAAGCAGCAACAAGAATAAGCGCAAGAGAAGCGATAAAGCCGATACTTGCGCCCATACAAAGAAGCAGAATAAAAACAACAATGATACCTATAATGGCTTCCATTTTCTATCTCCGTTTTTATTTTATTCTAACATACAATTCTTTCCTTGTCAATTCTCTTCGTATCTTGCACCCAAAATGTGTATTCCTTCCGCTTTTGCATAATTATATGTTGACAGGCGCCTGTCCCTTGCATCGTATGAATGTGCGCAGATAAAAATATTCTGTGGTGTGACAGGTTGCTTTATATATGAAATTATTACACTATGATATAAAACCCCATTACTGTTGCGCAGCTGAATTATATCACCGGGCATAAGCACTTCCAACGGTGCTTCTTCCCCGTAAACAGCAACCCCTTTATTTGTTAATAAAAATCTTCTGAGGTACTGTACACCTGTCCATGATGCCGAACGGTCATTTGCATCAATATAATACCATCCGTTTTCAAAACCAGAGTAATTCATTATCCCACACCCTGCATACAGGCATTGGGAAACAAAATTAGTACAATTTCCGCCTATATCTTCAAAGTCAAAAAATCTCGGATTACGTGAATATGCCCATTTCAGTGCGTATTCAACTGCACTGTAACGGTCGTATGGTACATCTTTCAACATAAAACTCACCTCTGTATATTATATGCAATTAGTATGAATTTGCCATTGACAAAAAATTTGTATGATTATATAATATTTAAGGTGATTAATATGAACAAAAGACATCTGATTGTATACACACTTTTTATCTTATATGTGTTTGTGATGATATGGTTATTGTTTCTCCAAAGAATCCCATATATATGCTGCAACAACTATTCAGT
>CAZGRB010000075.1:0-9987 GCA_964527695.1 uncultured Ruminiclostridium sp. | reverse complement strand
ACACAGTAAGCTTCTCACCCGCGGAAATGCCGGACGCTTCGGAATTTGACGGAAACGGAATTATTGACGGGCAATTCGTTACCCCTGCTTACAGCATCAACAGCAGCGTAAACGAACGCATTTATATTTATTATCCGCTTTCAGAACTTCCCGAAAAATCAAGACTTGCAACCAGCAGAAAAGCTGCCGACGGCGATGACCTTGACATATCCCCCCTCGCCTATGACATAGGCGGTTACAGAATGGCGTAGATTCAGTCGAGTGAATTCAAAGACGCATATCTCGATGGAAATCCCGAAATAAGCTTTGCTTTTATAACCGAAAAGGAGAATATAGAAAATGAATAACAATGAAATTTTTAAATATGTTGACCACACTAAGCTTGCGGCTACATCTACCCTTGATGAAATCCGCACTTTATGCAATGAAGCAGTTAAATACGGAACTGCAAGCGTTTGTATTCCGCCCTGCTACATTGAAACCGCTAAAAAGGAGTTCCCCTCCCTCAATATCTGCACAGTTATCGGTTTCCCTCTGGGTTATTGCACCGCTGAAACAAAGGTTTTCGAGACAAAGGACGCTGTCGCAAAGGGTGCAGATGAAATTGATATGGTTATCAACGTCTGTTACGTGAAAAACAAGCAGTTTGACGCTGTCCTTGATGAAATCAAGGCTGTAAAGGCAGCCTGCGGCGGTAAGCTTCTTAAGGTTATCATTGAAACCTGCTATCTTACCGATGAAGAAAAAATAAAGCTCTGTCAGCTGGTGACAGAGGCAGGCGCAGAATTTATCAAGACCTCAACAGGCTTCGGAACAGCAGGCGCAAAGGCTGAGGATATTGTGCTTTTCAGGGAAAACATCGGCAAAAAAGTTAAAATCAAGGCCGCAGGCGGTATCCGTACCAAAGATGATATGGTGAATTTTATAGAACTCGGCTGTTCAAGAATCGGAACAAGCGGCGCAGTAAAGGCACTTTCTGATTAAGGAGGACATATGGCAAATCGTGTTTTTTTAATCGTTCTGGACAGCGTAGGTATCGGCGAAATGCCCGATGCGAAGGATTATGGCGACGAGGGCAGCAACACCCTGAAGGCTTGCTTCAATACTGGAAAGCTTGATGTTCCTAATATGAAAGAAATGGGACTTTTCAATATTGAGGGAAATGAATACGGCGGAAAAGTTGACGCACCTGTTGCAAAATTCGCACGTATGAAAGAACTGTCAAAGGGTAAGGACACCACCACAGGTCACTGGGAGATGATGGGGATTGTATCGGAAAAGCCCTTCCCTACCTATCCTGACGGTTTCCCCCATGATGTTATCGCTGAATTTGAAGAAAAAACAGGCAGAAAGGTTATCTGCAACAAGCCATATTCAGGCACTGAGGTAATCAAGGATTACGGCAATGAACACCTCGAAACAGGCGCACTTATCGTCTATACCTCTGCTGACAGCGTTTTCCAGATTGCCGCACACGAGGATATTGTTCCCATTGAGGAATTATACCACTACTGTGAAATTGCAAGAGAAATGCTGGTGGGTGAGCATGGCGTCGGTCGTGTAATTGCAAGACCGTTTACAGGGGAACACCCTTTTACACGTACAAAGAACCGTCACGATTTTTCGCTTAAACCTACTGAAAAAACTTATCTTGAAATCATTTCCGATTTCGGACTTACCTGCTACGGTATCGGAAAGATCAACGATATTTTCGCAGGAGTAGGACTTAACGGTTATGTGAGAACAGCTGACAATGCCGACGGAATGAAGAAAACAGAAGAATTTGCAGAAAAGGACTGGACCGGATTCTGCTTTGTGAATCTGGTGGACTTCGATATGGCTTACGGTCACAGAAATGATGTTCAGGGATACACAAATGCACTGAACGAGTTTGATAAATGGCTGGGCGGTTTCCTACCCAAACTCCGTGATGACGATATTCTGATGATTACGGCTGACCACGGCTGTGACCCTGTTACACCTTCTACTGACCATTCAAGAGAATACACTCCCCTGCTGGTTTACGGAAAGAACGTAAAACCCGAAAATCTCGGTACAATTGACGGCTTTGACAGAATCGGAATTATGGTTATGGAGGAGCTTGATATTTTATTATGAGCGATTTTACTATCAATGAAATGCTGGAAATGCAGAGAAAGTTTCAGGAAAAATATAAGGACAAATGGGAGCCTGTATGCCCTGAAACAGGCAAGAATAAAATGCTGTGGATGATTGGCGAAATCGGCGAGGTTATCGACATTGTCAAGAAAAATGGCGGCAGAAAAGCCATCGAGGACAACGAAATACGCGGTCATCTTATCGAAGAAATGGCTGATGTTCTTATGTACTATAACGATATGCTGCTCTGCTACGGAATAACGGCGGAAGAGCTCAGAGAAGTTTATGAAAAGAAATTTGCAAGAAATATGAATAGGTGGTAAAACATGAAAAACGTTTTTAAGGCAATAGGGTGGGTTGTACTTGAATTATTTACCACAGTGCTTTCGCTTGCAATTATCATGCTGGTATTTTTATTTACAGGCAAAACCGCTCGTCCTATGGACTCAATTTTTTTGATTGTTGCTGTTTCAGATATTATCATTGCGCTGATTGCTTTACTTATCTGCAAAGTAAAAAAACTGAATCCTGTTTCTGAATGGAAGCTCTTTAAACTCCCACCGAAAGCTTATATAATGCCATGTGCCATTGCTTTTACATATTCAATTTTTTTCTTGTTTATCAGCCATAATTCTACCAGCAGTTCTGTTTCACTGGTAACAATATTATTAGTACTTATTATTTCTCCTGTTTCTAATGAAATAATAAACAGAGGCGTTATTCTTAATACGCTCAGAAAATCCTTTTCGCCAACCAAAGCTATAATTATCAGTGCAATAATCACATTTCTTTTATCACTTCCGACAGCAAACGTGCTTTCTGTTGTAAATAACGTAATCCTATGCGTAATTATGGCGATTGCATACGAAAAAACAGGCTCACTTACGGTAACGATTGCCGCGCATTCATTTGCATTGATACCTGAGTTTCTGCGATTTATTGTACCCGAAATACCGGATACAATAAAAATTATAACTGCACCATTGATGCTGGTTACTTCAACAGTATTAACTATAATCTGGCTGAAACCACAAAAAACATAACAAAGGAAAAAGGCGGCTGCATAAATGCAGCCGCCTTTTGTTCTCTCATATTCAGCCTGTTTTAACATCAGAACCGTCAAATCCGAGCATAAATGTCTTATGGAAATCAGTCATGTCAATACGGGTTCGTGTCCTTGTAAGACCTCCCGCAACATAAATTCTTCCGCATTCATCGCAGGTATCAGTCTTTATCTGAACAGTCTGGGAAACAACTTTCTTTCCCTCGTTTTCAGCCTTGACACCTTCACGGCGAACGTGCTCCATCTCGTGACCACGAACCTTATAAGCCGCAGCACCAGGAGTCATTTTTGTAGCAGACTGGAACGAAACGCAGGAATCATTTGAGTCATCCTTGTAACGCCTGTTCTGACAGGTTTCACATTGACAATCAGGAACATCCTTTTCAAATCCGTCATGCTTAATGCCATGCTCAGCCGCCTTTTCATCCTTTTCCGATGGGAATAAGGACTCATCAACTTCGTCGCTTTTTTCAAGCTTATCAGCTTTCTTTGCACCAAAAGGGGCAAATTCTTCTTTAAGCGTGCCGTCAAGCTCATAGCGGCTTTCGTTCTTACCGACGGTCTGTTCGTCTTTAAGGCCAAGCTTTTTAGCCTCTTCTGACGTGTGGGGGGTCTGATTTGTCGAGTTCTGATAAGCTGAAATGACAGAATGTGCCTGTAACTTACCTACAGTCATTCAAAACCCTCCATTCGTAAAGATTTTTGAGATTTTCAAACAAAACACACATAGGTATATTTTTACCTATACTAATATTATCACACTTTGTAAAAAAATGCAAGCTTTTTTTAATTTTTTTTCTGACCTTTTTATCGTACAATAGAATCAGTATACTGTAATTGCAGTCAGCCGTTGAATGCCAAAGTGAAGTCAATGATTGCAATATAAACGGAAAGGAAAAAATATGGAAAGAATTATTATTATTGCGCTTATTTTTTTATGGTTCAGTGTTACATTTTTTATCGGAATACTTATGGAGACCGTCGCAGCAAGAATGAAGGCGCATAAAAAGAGCACAGGCGGTACACGAACAAGAGAAAATATTATTCGTGTATCTGCGTCGGATGGTATTATTACCAAGGGATTACAGCAGAAAGATAAGCTTTCCCTTGACAGAAATGAATTTTTATGCTATAATCACAGTAATATTTAAAAGCTGTGATAAGAAACAGTAGGCTTTACGGATTTTCAGAGAGAGGACGGTTGGTGCGAGTCCTTATTGAAATAAAGCTGAACCCGTCTTTGAGCTTCGGCAAGGAATTTTAAGTATTTGCCGACGGTTTCTCCCGTTACAGAGAGCTGAGAGCGGAAATTTATTTCCGAATTCAGGTGGTAACACGGACTATCGGGATTATTCCCTGTTCGCCCTGAGCATTATGCTTAGGGCTTTTATTATTTTACAAAAGGAAGGATTTATTATGAAGCTGGAAAAACTCGTAGGCGACCGCTTTAAGGAACGCCCCTCCGACTGTCAGATTGACAGCCACGCAACTATGGTAAGAGGCGGCTACATGAAATATGTAGCAAACGGTATCTTCTCCTCTTATATGCCCCTCAAGAGAATTACAAGAAAAATCGAAAATATCATCCGTGACGAAATGGATAAAATCGACGGACAGGAAGTTCAGTTCCCTGTTGTTATGCCTGCTTCCCTCTGGCAGGAATCCGGCAGATACGAAAGTATCGGCAGCGAGCTGCTCCGTTTCAACGATAGAAACAAGGCTCCTCACGTTCTCGGTATGACCCACGAGGAAGCGGCTGTACACCTTGTTCGCGAATACGGTCAGGGTTACACAAAATACCCCTTTATGATTTATCAGATACAGACAAAGTTCCGTGACGAGGCAAGACCCAGAGGCGGTCTTATCCGTGTACGTGAATTTACAATGAAGGACGCTTACTCCTTCCATACCTCCCAGGAAGACCTTGAACAGTACTACGACAAGTGCCACAAGGCTTACGAAAATATCTTCGCAAGAGCAGGTGTGCCTGAGGTTATCTCGGTACAGTCCGACTCAGGTATGATGGGCGGCAGCATTTCCCACGAATTCATGCTTCTCACTCCTATCGGTGAGGACAGCATTGCAATCTGCCCCGAATGCGGCTACAGAGCAAACATGGAAGCCGCTGAAAGCATTATCAACAATCAGAAGGACGCTGATTCCAAGGAAATGCAGCTTGTTCATACTCCTGACCAGCATACAATTGAAGAGGTCTGCGATTTTCTCAAGGCTTCCGCTGAAAAGAGCTGTAAGGCAGTTGTTTACCAGAAGAATGAGGACGACAGCTATATTGTCGTATTTATCAGAGGCGACCTTGATGTAAACGAAACAAAGCTCAGAAACTACCTCGGCTTTGACTTCCACCCTGCTGTAATTACAGAGGAATGCGGTATTGTTGCAGGCTTTATCGGCCCTGTTGGTATTACTGAAAACTGCACTGTCCTCTTTGACAGCTCTCTTAAGAATACAAACAACCTTATCTGCGGTGCTAACAAGGCTGACTACCACTATACCGGTCTTGACATTGACCGTGATGTTGAAAACGCAGAATACTACGACTTTGCAAAGATTTCCGAAGGCGGTATCTGTCCTTGCTGCGGTAAGCCTGCTATCAACATCTCCAGAGGTATTGAAGTCGGTAACATCTTCCAGCTTGGCACAAAGTATACAAAGTCCATGGATATGACTTATCTTGACGCTCAGGGTCAGAGCCATAATCCTATCATGGGCTGCTACGGTATCGGTGTAGGCAGACTTGCCGCTTCCGTATGTGAGGCAAAGCATGACGATTACGGCCCTATCTGGCCTATCTCCATTGCTCCCTGGGAGGTTCACATCTGCGCTGTACGTGCAGATGACCCCGAGGTTAAGAAAACAGCTGATGAACTTTATGATAAGCTTACAGCTATGGGTATCGAAGTTATCTACGATGACAGAGCTGACGTAAGCGCAGGTGTTATGTTCTCAGATTCCGACCTGCTGGGCTGTCCTGTAAGAGTAACAGTAAGTCCCAGAAACTTAAAGGAAGGCTGCTGTGAAATCACAGCAAGAGATAAGAGCTTTGCTTATAAGCCTGCGGTTGCTGATACAGCAGCTAAGGTTGCAGAAACAGTAAATGAGCTTAAAGCTCAGCTTGCGGTAAAATAATCAGACATAATGACGCTGACAAAAGTCAGCGTCATTTATTTTTTCAAGAATTGTGACAATTCGTCATTCTGAGTCGTCTTATTATCAGAAGTACTTCAAAGAAGAACGGAGGTGAGAGCGTGAATGAAGACAAACTGGGATATTACATAGAAAAGTACCATGGCACAGTTTTCCGCGTTGCCTACAGCTATGTGAAAAACCGTGAGGATGCGGAGGATATTGCGCAGGAAGCATTTCTCAGGCTTTTCAACTCTGATGCAGAGTTTAAAGCAGACGAAAACGCAAAAGCGTGGCTTATAAGAGTAAGCATCAACCTTGCAAAGGATATGCTGAAATCCTCATGGTTCAAAGGCAGAACTGAGCTTGACAGGGATATACCTTACGAAAACAAGGAAGAAAGCATAATGTTTGACTGTATACAAAGGTTGAAGCCCGAATACTGCTCGGTTATACTGCTTTTCTATTATGAGGGTTATTCTGTGAAAGAAATTGCAGAAATACTCAGAATTTCACCGACGCTTGTAACAACACGGCTCTCACGGGCAAGAAAACGGCTTAAAACTATGCTCCTGAAGGAGGGGTACTATGAAAAATGAGATTAAAAATGCTTTCGAAAAAATCACTCCCACACGGAGCAATGACGAGGTACTCTCGTATGTTCTGAGGAGGAGTAATGACATGGAAAATATGACAAGCAAGAAGAAAATCAGCTTTAAAAAGCCTGCTATCGCAATCTGTGCGGCAGCGGCGGCGGCAACTCTCGGTGTTACAGGTGCGGCAGCAGCAGGTCTTTTCAGCTTCGACGACATTTTCGGCAGCAGAATCAAGGCGGAAAACGCTGACCTTGGCGAAGCGCTTATGTGTAGTGCAGAAAACTTCATTTATACCGTTTCGGATAATGATTATAAAATAGAGCTGAACGGTATTTCAGGTTCGGCTACCGAAATTATCGCAAACCTTGAAATTTCAAGAGTTGACGGAACACCTGTGGTAGATAGCTTTGTGAATGAGTATGACCCTGAGGACGGATTACACGCACACGAGGAATGTCTGATAACATCAGGCGATATGAAAGACTATGAACGTTATCTTGACGGCACAGGCAAATACTCAATCAACGAAGAAGGCAACATTGAAGCCGTATACGTTATAGGAAGCACAGAAATCGACGGTATGTCAGCGGCAAATGAAACAATTGAAATTTCAGGCACAAAATTATATCCCATTGATAAATATTTTAATTATCTGATTGAAGAAAATGGCGGCACATACAGCTTCCATAACGGCGAACTGAAATATTATAAAAACAACACTGAAAATGAAATCGAACTTGACACAAGCTCTGTTCATTATCTTGACCTTTTCTGGTCTGCTGAATTTACCTATGTGCCCAGCGAGGTAGCACTCAAAACCATTAAGAAGACATATCCGACAGATGAAAAATTTGATATTACACTTGTTTCGGTTGATGAAAATAATGAAACAAGCGAATTTATCGGGACTATCAATATCGGCAACGCACTTCTCACCAGCACATACGCAACCATTGAATTTGATATGGAATATGACGCTCCTGACGGTAGTTTCCCCTTCCCTGACTTTGAAGAAGTATATCTTGTACGTGGTAACGGCAGCAAAACCCGTATGGTATTTCATTCAGGACATGGTCCTTACAAGGGTGAATTCGTGGCAACAATGAGATATTGCAGCTATTACAAGGAAAACGAGGACGGCTCACACTTTGTAGATTATATAGCAGTTGATTTAACTGACGCAGTCGGAATTGAGATAAACGGTAAGCTTTACGAATTCTGATATTCACACAGAAAATGCACAGCAGATATATCTGCTGTGCAAATTTTTTTAAAAAACTCTTGACTCTTACCCTAACCTAAGATATATAATATTCACATAAGGTACCTTAAACATTAAACGAAAGGAAATTAGATTATGAAAATAGGAGAGTTTGCAAAGGCTGTTGGAACACGGATTTCGATACTGCGACATTATGACAAGGAGGGATTACTGCGTCCGATATTTGTTGACAGATTCACAGGTTACAGATATTATGACGAAAGTCAGGCGGAGAGATTTAGCAGAATTTCCGAGCTTAAGGAAGCAGGCTTCACCCTTAATGAAATAAAGGAAATACTGAACGAAAATGCAGATATTGAAGCATTTTTTACCCGAAAGAAAACAGAGCTGGAGCAGACCTTGCATAATCTTAAAAAGGTTAAGAAAAAAATGACAGAGTTAAAATTCAATGTAAAAAACTATGAACCGATTACCGAAAATATTGACCTACCCTTTGTAAATGATGAAAAGGTAGTTGGCAAATGGGAAATTATCAGCAGTGACGATATTCAGGTAGGCGGTAAAAAGCGTGAGCTGTATTTTCTGCCGAATGGTGAACAATACTGGTGTTATGGCTGGACAAAGGGAAAGCTTCTGTTCACCGATGGTTACAATTCCTTTGTCAACGATTATACTCTGGAAGAGCACAACGACGGCCTGTATATGACTGTCAGGTTCAAATCCTATGATTATATGAAATCGAGAAAGGTTACTCCTGTTATGCTGAAGCAGGTTGACAACAAGCATTATTCAAAAAATGAAATTGCACGCAAGGACAATATCGACCTTCCTTTCAGAAATGATGAAAGACTTATAGGTAAATGGAAAGCCGTTGATTTCATACTTACCAAGGAGGAGTTTTCCACAGCAAACCGTAAAACCGACCTGTACTTTAAGGAAGCCGAATTTTCCGAGGGAGGAAAATGTTCCGTCCTGTTCGGGGATGAAATTATCAGCGGTACGGAGCAGATTTGCTGGACAAGGGGCTATATGCTAAAAAAGTGGAACAGCACCGCCTGCGCCTACGAAATCCGAAGCATTGACGGAACGGATTACATGATAATGGAATGGAAAAGCGGCGATTACCGCTGGGGCGGAATGAATACGGATTACTATGTTCTTATAAGGGTATAGTACAAAAAAACACCGTGGTTAGAGGATTTCCATAACCACGGTGTTCTTCGCTTATGCAATTTCTTCTGCAAGCTGTTCCATTTCGTCAAGTAATTCGCCGAAAAGCTTAAGCGCATCGGAAACTACCTTGGGGTCGGTCATATCCACGCCTGCACCCTTGAGTAAATCTACGGGAGTCTTTGAATTGCCGCCCTTTAAGAAGCCGATATAGTCGTTCACCTCTGCTTCACCGCCGTTCAGCACACGCTGAGAAAGTGCGATTGCTGCCGAAAAGCCTGTTGCATACTGGTAAACGTAGTAATTGTAATAGAAATGAGGAATTCTTGCCCATTCGTAGTTGATTTCCTCGTCATGGGTGATTGCATCACCGAAATAGAGCTTATTGAGATTTCCGTAAAGCTCACAGAGATAATCAGAGGTGATAGCCTCCCCTGCCGCCTGTGCTTCGTTGATTTTAAGCTCGAATTCCGCAAACATTGTCTGCCGGTAGAGAGTTGTTCTGAACTGTTCAAGGAAATAATTGATAAGATATGCTTTCTGCTTTTTGTCATCAGTTGTCTTTAAAAGATACTGCATCAAGAGAGATTCATTGAAAGTAGAAGCAACCTCAGCTACGAATATTTCATAATCCGAATATACAGTATGCTTATTTTCATTTGAATAATATGAAT
>CAZGRB010000074.1:0-9994 GCA_964527695.1 uncultured Ruminiclostridium sp. | reverse complement strand
GGAAAAGCCCTTTTACAAAAGGGTTTTCCTCAGTAATGCCTGTAAAACTTCTATACGGATATCCGTCTTAATCATTACAGGTTTTATTTATACACGCACCACGGGCGGCTGAGCAGTTACAGCCTTTTTGCTTGCCAGAACTGTCAGAACTATTGCCATAGCGATATCAACAAGGGGAATAAAGCTGAGAAACGCCATAAAGAATGCGCCGCCCTTTCCGAATTTTTTGTGGCGTGCACCGCTGATTGCCGCAGAAATTGAGAAAAGCGCAGTGACAACCACGACAACAGCAGTAAGAATAACAATTATCAATACTATCCCCAGTCCCCATACGCTTCCTAATACGGCTATTACAGGAGCGAACACAATCAGAATATACATAGGTATTGTAAGAAGCTTCACCAGGAGATTAAGGATTGAAATAGTTTTCGGCTTGAATTTTCCCTTTGCCGCAAAAACTATATTTACAACAGGCATGGAAACCACTACTGCTGCAACAGTATAAAACTGAAAATAGAAATAATATTTACAAATCATGCGCAGCAATGACAATACCTCGCCTTTCCCGCCGAAAGCATCCGCTAACCAGACGGGAAGTATTGCTGTTATCGCTTCTGCCGCATCATTCATGTAAACCCAATTGAAAAGATGAAAAAAGAGAATAAGAGGAGACAGAAATGAAAAAATTATGGGTGTATAATATCGCATTATGTTCTTGACCCTCTTAGTTTTTTGCGGCTTTCCTTCTGACGGTACATAATGCTGTCGGCAAGCTCGATAAGCTCGTCAAGATTTGTGGTTTCGTCGGGTTTTGTGATTGAAATACCCACGCTTGCAGCGACCTTATACGGCTTGTCCGAAATTTCGTTGTAAGCGTCAAGCTTACGTTTAAGGGCATTCTTGAATTTCTTTGCTGTTTTTTCGCCGTCGGGGCACACTGCCGCAACGACAAATTCGTCACCGCCGAAACGGGCAACGATAGTGCTTTCGTCGGCACACTGACAAAGGAGGTTTGACAGCTTGCGGATTGCATAGTCGCCTTCGCTGTGTCCGTAGGTGTCATTTATACTTTTCAGACCGTCCATATCCACGGAAACTACCATAAGGTCGTATTTAAGGCTTATGCAGTTTTCAAGTCTCGGCTTGATTTTGGAATAGAAGCCCCTTCTGTTGTAGAGAGAGGTCATAAAGTCAAGAATATACATTGACTTAAGCTGTGAAACGGCAGAATTAATAAACAGTTTCTGCTTCATAACCTCCAGAATCATATTCAGATAGCTCATAAAGGTCTGCGTGAACTTGAAGGGGGAGTTATCAAGAGTACTGGAAAGACCGATATATCCCTGAGGTACATTTCTGAAATAGATAGGGCAGAAGAAAATCATACCGTGCTTTTCAAGCTTTTCCATAAGATTAGGCAGAATCTCGTTGCGGTCAAATGTGATACTTGCGGGAATGTACTTGCTTCCCTTTTCCCAGGACAGTACATTTACAAGCTTATCGCCTTCAAAGAATCTGGTTTCAGGGGGCTCGTAGGTTGTATCATCGGCAAGCTCATCAGCGGTAAGCGCTCTGGGATTCATGGTATCAGGCGCCATACATATCCATGCGGCGTGCGCCCATGCGGATTCCATATATTCCGCAAGATGAATCCTGAATTCATCAAAGTCGTTTTCCTCGGAAAGGCGCATTGCCATCATATTCAGGTGATTTTCAAAGCTTGCCTGCTGACCAATGGTGGTGGACAGCTGGGAAATTGTCTGATTCAGAGAGTGGCTTGTCATAGCCTTACAGCCGCAGGATTCAGAAAGCACAAGGGATGATGGTACTATTTCGTTTTCAGAAGGATGTCCGCCGTTCATAATTTCGTCTATGACATCAACGGCACGTATACTTGCTCCCTGAATATTTGTTACAGCAGTTGTCAGACGGGGAGAATGGCACTTTTCGGCTTCAATACCGTCATGTCCCGTAACTATAACATCATCGGGAACCTTATAGCCGTATTCGGAAAGCTTAAGGCATACAGCGATAGCCATAGAGTCGTTTGCACACACAATGGCGTCAGGCTTTGGAAGTGTGACATCCTTTGCCCATCTGTCCATAACCGCATATGTAGGCTGATCCCAGAAATCACCGTAGCCGATACCTCTTTCATCTACTTCAAGACCGTGTTCCGCCATGGATTCACGGTAGCAGTTAAGTCTGTCCTCCGCAAAATCATTGCCCTTGATGCCGCTCATAAAGTAAATGTGCTTACAGTTATGCTCTTCAATTATATGGTCAATGATTTTTTTGAAATTTTCCCTGAAATCGTAAACGATATTATAGCATCCTTCAGCAGGAGTGAGAATAGAAACTGCGGGAATACCACGAAGCTTTGCGCATGAAATGATTTCCTCTATCACTCCTGAACTTTTGATAGTTTCGGTGAGAATAATGATGCCGTCAAGAATATCATAATTCACAATGCGGAAAATGGCTCTTGTGGGATTCTGCGGCGTGCTGTCCTGAAAGTAATCAGCAAAGGAGTTGAATACCATAAGCTTATGGCCCAGTTCCTGACAACGGCGATAGATGTTGGCGATATATTCCGATGTGGCTTCATCCTGAGCGCCGCACACCATAAGACCGATTATTTTGAATTTTTTATTGTTCACGGGAGAGTACCTCCTTGTTTCTTAACATATATTCTCTTTCAATGGTTTTTCCGATAAGGTCGGAAACGAGCGAAAGCTGTGTAAGTTCGGTTTCATTCCATGTTCTTGACGCAGTATGCTCATCAAACCCTATAATCGCACAGGTTCTGCCTTTGAATGAGCAGGGACACAGAAGAGAGGCAAGTATTCCGTTCTTCTGATAAAAATTAAGCATCTGAGGATGATTCTTTGCACGGCCGTATGCGTCAAGCCATTTGCAGTCAATAAGCGTTTCTACCTCGTTACGGTCACAGCACAGGAAATCCATAAGCGTATGCTTTTTGTTTTCGTCGTGGGAACTGAGAGAGCAGTCCTCAAACCACTGAGAAACACACTGAAGATTATAATTTTCGCCTGATATACGATAAATAAAGGCGTGGGAAATATCAAATTCGGAGCAGACGAGACCGAGAACCTGCGGAATTGATTCAAGTACATTTTCGCAGTTGGAAAGGAACAGATATGCACGCTGGAAGATATCGGTGGCAATAATGGAGTCGCCGTGAATTTCCACTTCGCTTACGCATATATCGTTTTCGTCTGCACTGTTTTCCGAATCATATATTTCGGTTACATTTCCGCCCTTTGTTCTTGCCCGTGTGATACAGCCAAGAGCTTCGTTGTGTAGCTCACGGATATTTCCGTCAGGCAGGATTTCGGAAATTCCCGCACTGAAGGTTTCATTTTCGTCTGAACCGCTGCGGAAACGTCTGCGGATATTTTTTACAAGCTGATTAGCAAAGCGGCTGTCGGTGTTTTCAAGCATTATTGCAAATTCATCTCCGCCTATACGTGCGGAAAATGCGTCAGGGGCCTCCTTTCTGATTGCGGAAGCAAGTCTGCACAGCAGGACATCACCGTAACCCCTGCCCTTGCTGATATTGATATCGTTGAAATTGTCAATATCAATAATAATCAGCGCATTTTTAACCTTACTGCCCGAACCGTGTCTGAAGCGTTCAAAAATGCCCCTGCGGTAGGTGTCGGCATTGTTCAGTCCTGTAAGGCGGTCAAGGCTGGAATTCTCGTCAGGCACTGCCCTTGCGTCATCAATCAGCTTCAGCGAGCACAGGGAAATGCCGGGCTTTCGCGATTTTATAATGCTGAGCTCATACCATTCGGTTTTATCGCTGCACACTCTGAAATTCATTGAAATAAGCGGCTCACGCTTTGTTTCCTCAATGATACTCTTCGGGGAAAGTCTTTCCAGCATATAAAGACGGTCATTGGGATGAATTGCGGTGCTTTCGCCCAGACTTCGGTAGAATTCTTCCAGAGTACCGTTGGCGTTGATACCGAAATACTCAAACGCCTCACTGCCCACAATGGTATGCAGCAGGTGGCTGTGGCGGTTGAATTCGGTGATTGTCTTGAAGGTTGAAGAAACAAGAGAGAAAACCTGCTGCTCTGTTTCCTTTATTTTTTCAATATGGTTTTTCTGTTCGGTTATATCCTGAAGAATAAATGTCAGACAATTTCCACGCGGCGAGCGCACGCATGAAATGCTTTTCCAGGTCATTTTTCCGTTGGAGTAGATACGTCGGAATTCGCAGAGCCTTGAAACCTCCTCATTTCTGGAGCAGGCGATAAGGTCAAGCTTCAGAAGGCTTCTGACCTTATCTGCGTCATCCGGATGAACATGACGGCTTATGAACACGTCAAACTCATTTCTGTGGTCATCTGTCACAAATTCGTGCGCAGGGAATCCTGAAGCGTTATGAAGCAGGGCTATCTTGTCGTTGTCAAGGTTGTATTCATAGATAATTCCGTTGATACCGTGGAGCGCCGTTGAAAGGTGCATATTTGCAAGCTGAATATCCTGTTCACGCTGTTTGCGCTCCTGTATATTGTGAATGAATATGGTAGCAACAGGAGTTTTTTCCTTCAGAAGCTCATCAAAATGGACATCGAAGGACATCCATACGTAATCTTCTCCCTTGCCGTCGGGGAGCTTTGCAAGAAATTCACAGCTGAGCTGTTCGTCACCACGGTAGAAGGAAAGGAGAATTGATTTGAGAGAAGCTCTTTCCATTACGGCAGGAAGATGCTCGGGCTGAACAATAAGCGGCATATAGCGGTTCAGAAAATCGCTGTACCTGCCTTTTGAAAAGGGTATTCTGATGCCGTTATCGGTGTTGGATACAACTGTGAAGAAGTCATTTTCAATATCAAGCTCAATAACAACGGAATTGACATAGCGGAGCAGGTCTTCGTATTTGCGGCAAAGAACTTCACGGCTCAGTTTTGTGTGAGGCTTTTCAGGGAAGCTTTCCGCTTCATCGGCTTCCTCGAATCCGGGAGTGAAATCCTTTACATATTTCACAAACTCACTTGTGGGAAGAGGCTTTGAATAAACATAGCCCTGAATCACATCGCAGCCGATTTTACGGAGATATGAAATCTGCTCGGGGTTTTCAATGCCTTCAGCGATAATTTTAATGCCGAGACCTCGTGCCATAGCCACGACGCTTGCAATAACGGCGTCGTTGCGCTTTTTGTCGTTTACGCCTCTGTTCACGAAGAAGAGACGGTCCATTTTAAGAACATTTACAGGCATTTCCTTTAGCATATTGAGAGAAGAGCTGCCTGCACCGAAATCGTCAAGGGAACAAGTAAAGCCGCTTTTTTCAAGCTCTGCCATTATTTTGCTGAAGGTGAGATAGTCGTCAAAAACCGCACTTTCGGTAAATTCTATTTCAATAAGTCCGTCGGGGATATTGTATTTTTCCTTGATTCTGCGGTAATAATCAATAAAATCATCTGCGCTCAGGTCTACCTGGGAAACGTTTACGGAAATGGCAATATTATCGTACCAGTCCTCGTTTATATGTTCGGAAATAAAGCGGCAGGCAAGCTCCATTATATGTCTGTCCAGCTTTGCAATAAGTCCGTTCTTTTCAAAGGCGGGAATAAACTCACCGGGATAGATAACCGTACCATCACGCTTAATCCAGCGGGCAAGAGCCTCTGCGCTCAGTACACGGTCACCCTGCTGAAGATAATGCTGGGGCTGGAGAAAAATGCAGAATTCGTCATTTCTCAGCGCCTCGTCCATGGATTTTATAAGCTCGTATTCTTTAAGGAGCTTAAGGCGCATTTCATCCTCGTAGAAAATTATCTGCTCGTTTGAATTGTGTGAATATTTTATGGCAGTCTCCGAATGGGCAACCATATCGTTGACTGTTTCATCAATTATCTTTTCTGGAGCATAAATACCTACGGTAATATCAATTTCCGCAATATATTTTGCAAGCTTCATCTGGCTTTTTACATGGGATTCAAGGTGTGAAGCCCAGTTTGAAAGACCGATACGGTCGCTGTATGTACGGATAATAGTGAACGAAGTCTTCTTATAGCTGGTGAAAAAGCCGCAGTCCTCAAGATGCAGGCTTATCTGCGCACCCAGAATCTGCATTATATTTCTGGATACGGTTCTGCCGTAAGCGTCGCTGATAAGCTCGAGGTTATTGACCTGAATAGTAATGAAAGCTGTGTTTTCAGCTCCGTTTTCTTCCAGAAAGTTCAGGGATTTTTCCTCAAATGCTTCCTGAGGCAGAAATACATCTGACGGAAGTTCTAATTTCTGCACCATTTTCACCTCTCCTTTTCTATATTAAATAATAAATAAACTTATAGTTATTATACCATATACTTTAAAATAATTCAACCGTATAACAATATTTTGTTATAAATATACAAGCTTCAGCATATTTTATTGACAAAAAGCTTAATTCGTAAAAAATCAAAGGGTTATTTTGGGCAAGACGGCGAAAAAACGCAGGATAATGCTTGTTTATATAACAAATTGTTGACTTTTTGTTGCAAAAGTGGTAAGATTAAATCAATTACACATACTTTGTTGTATGGATACAAAAAGGAAAGTAAGGGATATTAAATGAAATCAGTAAAACAGAAAATCATGGTGTGCACGATTGCACTTGTAACAGCTTCTCTGGTTATTCTCGGCAGTGTTTGGTCAGCTCTCACTCTTGCGGGTACATCAAGCCGTCTTGAGAAGGATATGACTGAGCTTGTTGAAATTGCTGCGGAGCGTGTAAGATGGGAAATGGAGGCAGACCTCAATATTGCAACCGAGCTGGGCTGTCTCAAGGAGCTTTCAGGCGAAGAGCTTACAGCTGAAGAAAAGGTTGCCATTGTAACCGAACGAGCTCAGGCCCACGGCATGACACGTGGTGTTATTCTTGACGCAAACGGTACAAATATCGTTACAGGCGTGGATATGTCCGACAGACAGTATTTCAAGAACGCTATGAACGGCGAAGGTACAATTTCCGAACCTGTTGTTTCCCGTGTTACAGGTGAAATAAGTATTATTATTGCCGCACCGCTCTGGTAAAACGGTATAAGCGGGTCAACTGTTGTTGGATTTGTGTATGTTGTACCTCATGAAACATTCCTTAATGATATAGTTGCAGGAATCAAAATCAGCGCCAGCTGTATTGCCTACATACTTGCCGCAGAGGGCAACACCATTGCTCACGAAGATATAACAAAGGTTGCGGAAGGTGAGAACATACAGACTCTTGCCGAAACAGATTCTTCCTATTCTGAAATTTCTGCAATCCACGAAAAAATGGAGCAAAACGAACACGGTTATGAAACCTATAAAATCGGCGGCGCATCCAAGATTGCTGCTTTTGCTCCTGTCGAAGGCACAAACGGCTGGTCCCTTATCATTACAGCTGACATGGCTGATTTCCAGAGTGAGTCTAATCTTGCTATGCTGATTGCATCTATCATTACAGTTATAGGTATCGGCGTAGGCGTTGCAGTTGCTACAGTTCTGGGCACACAGATTGGCAACTCTATCAAGGCTGTTGCTGACCGTCTTGACGGTGTAACAAAGGGCGATTTCACGAGCCCTGTTCCCGAGATAAAGACAAAGGATGAAACACATACCCTTGCTGAAGCTACAAAGGGTCTTGTAAATGACACGAATATCATTATCGGTGATATCGGCAGAATCCTTGAAGCTATGGCAGAAGGCGATTTCAATGTTGATACAGAAAGAAACCGTGCTGTTTATGAAGGCGACTACGAAAAGCTTTACAACTCTGTTGTGGGCATCAACAGCAAGCTGAGCAATACTCTCTGGAGCATCAATGTTGCTGCAGACCAGGTTTCCAGCGGCTCCGACCAGGTTTCCGCAGGCGCTCAGTCCCTTTCTCAGGGTGCCACCGAGCAGGCAAGCTCAATTGAAGAGCTTGCGGCAACTCTTCAGGAAATCACAGAGCATATCAACCATACTTCCGCAAACTGTGAGGTTGCAAAGGCAAGCACAAATGAAACAGCTGAAGCTATGGCAGAGGCTAACCAGCAGATGAAGAAGCTTGTTGAGGCCATGGATCAGATCAATCGTTCTTCCGAAGAAATCGGCAAGATTATCAAGGCTATTGAGGATATAGCATTCCAGACAAATATCTTAGCGCTCAATGCGGCTGTTGAAGCGGCAAGAGCAGGTGACGCAGGCAAGGGCTTCGCAGTAGTTGCAGACGAGGTAAGAAACCTTGCAAGCAAGTCTGCCGAAGCGGCAAGCAACACCACTGTACTTATCGAAGAATCCGTAAGTGCGGCACGAAATGGCAGCGCAATCGTTGAAGAAACAGCAGCGCTTATGAGCAGGGTTGCAGAGGCTTCCGCAAGAGTAAATGAGCTCGTTACGGATATTGCTGAAGCAAGCAAGGAGCAGGCTTCCTCCGCAGGTCAGGTTACAATCGGTATCGACCAGATTTCGGGCGTTGTTCAGAACAACTCCGCTACCGCAGAGGAAAGTGCGGCAGCTTCCGAAGAACTTTCGGGTCAGTCTGCAATGCTTAAGGACTTAATCGGTATGTTCAATCTCAGGGATGAAGGCTGAATGAAATAATAAAACGGCAGGTACTTAGTACCTGCCGTCAGATTGTCGAAAAAGTTATTTTTCGACAGGCTGACGGCCTGCGAGAGGCACACGCAGACGAGGAAAAAGACCCGATAGTGAGTATGGCAGGTTGTTATCACAACCTGCTTGGGTGCGTTGAGGGTCTTTGACGAAGTAAGCAAAAATGCTTTTGCCAAGCCGTTTATGCGGCTTGGCAAAACTTTTGTATAAGCTTTTTAATTTTAGCCTTGCCAAAATCTGCTGAACTGCATTTTTGCGGTGCGTGGGTTTATCGGCAGACTGACGGCAGGTACGGAGTACCTGCCGTTTTTGTTTTATTTATGGGCTTCTATTAAGGCTTTTATATCACTCAAAAGCTTTATATCAGAAGCTGAAATAAAATCGGATTCGGTCACATCTAAAAGATAGCGTGGGTCTAATTTCAGGATAAGGCATATTCTTCTCAGCTGTTCTATATTAGGCTCTTGAATGTCGCGTTCGATTTTTGAATAATTTGATTGATTCATGGGTATGAGCTTTGCCATATCCGACTGTAGTAAATCCATATCTTCACGGGCATTTCTTATTTTCTCTCCTAAAGTCATATCAACACCTCTGTCAATATTATTATAAGAACCGCACGCCGTTGGCAAAATCGAAGATTTTGACGGCTGAGCGAACCTTGAAATATATGCTAATTGCTTCGCACAGCAGCCTACTGCTGTTTTGCGAGAACGGAGTTCTCACAGCATATATTATAGCATTTTTAACTATAAGTATTGACAAAAAGGCAAAAATAATATATAATACAAACATAATAGTTAAAAATTAACTACAAAAGAAGGAAACGAAATGTTTTGTAACAAATGTGGACAAGAAATCAGAGATGAAGCAGTGGTATGTGTGCATTGCGGGTGCGCAATCGAGAACAATAAGGCTGCAGCAGAGGATAAGGTATCTGTGGGAATTATAATACTTACAATTCTTATTCCTTTAGTAGGTGTTATCATGGGTATTGTTAATCTGTGCAGAAAATTAACACGCTCAGGCGGAATTTATCTTGCAGTAGGTATTGGTGCATGGATAGTTAATTATCTCGTTATGGTAATCACTGGTATGGTGTAATGTAAAAACGGCAGGTACTTAGTACCTGCCGTCAGCCTGTCGATAAACTCCTTGAAGCCTCCTCTTGGAAAGGGGAGGTGGCACGCCTCAGGCGTGACGGAGGGGTTTGTAAGGAGTAATAAAAGCCTGAAGTTATGCGCTTTTTGACAATCCCCTCAGTCGTCACTTCGTGCCGACAGCTCCCCTTACTAAGGGGAGCCTTGAGTGAAAATCTAACTTTTTTGACAATCTGACGGCAGGTACAACGTACCTGCCGTTAATTTTTATAAACATTTCATATCCGCTGTTACAC
>CAZGRB010000073.1:0-10136 GCA_964527695.1 uncultured Ruminiclostridium sp. | reverse complement strand
CAGCAGGGATAATCTGCTGAAGCTCTGTGGTTTCCTTGTCAAATTGATATATTCCTCCACCGATTGTATCATTTCCTCTTACGGTTATATACAGATAATCTGCGGTGTTTTTGCTTACAGAAAAATTAAGAAATTCATCGCTTCTGATTTCTTCTGTTACAATGCCATCCTTTACTCTGAAGAAACGTGAGTGTGAGGGAATATGCAGTCCCGCACCTACGCCGAAATAATAATCTATATGCAGAAGCCAGTCTGTACCTTCTGTTCCCATATATTCAAGACTTGTGTAATAATACATATAGCAGTCAGGTATTAAAAGCGCCTTTTCTTCTTCAGTAGCATAGTTTTCAAAATAATCTACTGCATTATCATACATATCAAGCGTTGTAATATCAATCTGCGGCTTTATATCAATCTGCCCCAGCAAATCGTCAATCCTTACCCTTTTTTCAACGGTGTATGGTATGTTTTTTGCTGTAAGCTCAGGCATATCGCCCTCATATTTCTGGGGCGTTTTTTCTGTTACAGCGATTGTAGTCTGCGTCGTGGTTGTGACAGGCGGAGCGGCGGTTATTTCCGTTGTTACGGGTGTTGTTTCCGATATTTCTGATGTTGCGGTTGTGCTTTCTGCAGGAACGTCATTGGCACAGCCTGAAAGTGTGCAGACTGCAATGAACAGGGCAAGCTTCTTTTTCATTTATGTAAATTCCTCTCTATGGTTATGCTTTTATTTTACATCAATGAAAAATAGCTGTCAACGGTTTTTGCAAATCTGTAATAATTTTGTAATAAATAGGTTACAGAATGTAATATTTAACCCTGTTATCAGGTGATAACAGGGTTTGTAAATTTATTTAAGAAGTTCCTCAGGCACAATATCCGCCATTCGCTTATATCCTGCCTTGCTGGGGTGAAGGTGGTCGCCGCTGTCATATTCGGGGAGGAAACGTGTGGGTCTTTCGGGGTCGCACACCGCCTTGTCGAAATCTATACAGCCGTCAATAAGGTCGGTGCTTCTTATCCATTCGTTGAATGCATGACGGATTTCTTCACGGAAGGGCGCATATGTGCGCCATCCCTCGATCGGAAGAAGTGTTCCGACATATACCTTGTAGCCGTATGCACGGGATTTTTCAATATAGAATTTCATACAGTCGATAAGCTCTTCAAGAGTAGGCATATCGCTCATGGGACGGAAGGGGTTTACTTCCTTTCCTACGGGGTGGATAATATCGTTGATTCCGTGCTGGATAATTACCGTATCTGCTCCGTCGGTAGGCACTTCGTGGTCAAAACGCTTGCTTCCCATGAGTCCGTAGGATTCATAAGTGATGCAGTTATATTCACGGAGCATTCTTGTTCCGCTTGCAGCTCTTCTTATAACTGCTGTGTTAAGTTTCTCCTCACGGTTACAGCGCAGGGTCAGATATTCAGGCCAGTCCTGTGCGGTGATTGAGTCGCCGTAGCATACGATAGTACGGTTTTCGGTTGATGTAAGCACGGAAATATTGCTTAAAAAGTAGATTATATTTGTGCTGCGGGCAATGTCCTGAGGGATAATATCCGTTTCGGTCATATCGCCGATAGCGTAAATGCCTTCGGTAAGAGGGCCGCTTGTATAAACGGCGGAACGGAGCTGTGTAAAATCCTCAAAATAGAAGCTTACCACAATAAGCGTCTGAGGGATTATCTCACATTCAAGCTCATCGGAAACAATACTTTCACCTGCTTTGATGAACGCTTCTCTTTTTCCGCCGAAAGTAACAGGGTAGAATTTACCGATTATCTGAACAGTCGTTTTTGTAAGCGTAACGTCATCAGTACCGCAGTAATTGTCATAGGTAAGGCGGAGTGCGGAGCCGCCGAACTGAGAATATATGGGATACCTTATGGTAAGATTCTTGTTGTAGCTTTCGGGGCGGTTTTCGCCGATGGAGATAGCGTTTCCCCATACGCTTGCCCAATGCCTGTCTGTCATTGCAATCATTCCTTTTTTGTTCGTTGTGATTGTTATTATAACATAAAACAGGCATTATTTCAACATAATTTTTAACCTATTTTACATGACAATTATTGCCTGAAATTATTGACAATGTACGGCTTTTAAGATATAATTTAAGCATAGGTTATATATATTGCAGATATGGTGAAAGATATGAAAAAGATAAAAACAGGTGCAGTGCTTGCCGCACTGGCGTTGACGGCTTCCTTTTGTATGCCGTTCAATGCTTATGCACACGTTGAGGATGCGCCCTATGTCGTTACGGTGTACAACGAGCAGAACGGACTTCCGACAGGTGAAGCAAATACGGTTATACAGACCGCCGACGGATATATCTGGACAGGAAGCTACGGCGGACTTATCCGTTATGACGGTGCAAACATAAGAAATTACAGCGTTGAGGGAAGTATTACCTCCTCATCTATCCGTGCGCTTTTCGAGGACAGCAAGGGCAGACTCTGGATAGGCACCAACGACGCAGGCGTTGTGGTTATGGAGAAGGATGTCTTTACCGAGATAGCTTCTCCCGAGGATAACTCCTTCCTTTGCATACGTGATTTTACCGAGGATAAGGACGGCAATATCTATGCTGCTTCAAATTCGGGTATCGCAGTAATTTCAGAAGGCAGAATAGTTCCTTTTTCTGCGGCGGAGGTTTCAGGCAATACGGTTTATTCTATTGCCGTTGACTCCCGTGGAAGAATATGGGGCTCAATGAACAGCGGTGATTGCGCTGTAATCGAAAACGGTTCTCTTGAATGTATTTTCGGCTCTGACCGCATTTTTGACGGTGATGAGATATACAGTCTCGATAACGACAGCAGCGGAAATATCATAATGGGTACTTCGGGAAGTACCGTTGCGGTTGTAAGCTTTGATTCGGAAGATATTGACGGTTTTGATATAATTGAAACCTATTCAACAGGCAGTGTGGTAACTCATAATGCGGTTACCGTAGCCGAAAACGGCGATATTCTTGTCAGCGGTATAAACGGCTTTGCGGTTATAGATGAGAACGGTCTCGTCAGGGAGTTCGGCGAAAACGAAAAGGCGATGTCGGTAAATGCTGCAATTGCTGACTATGAGGATAATTTCTGGCTTGCATCCTCAAGCTACGGACTTATCAAATATTCCCGTGGCTGTTACGATACGACAAACGGAATTTCAGGCCTTGGAAACACTTCGCTCAATGCAATTACAAATCAGAACGGCAGCTGGTACATTGCTACCGACACGGGTATGCTTGTATTTGACGAGGAATGGAACAAGGTAGAAAACGAACTTACAGACGCATTTGAAGGTAACCGTGTGCGCTGTGTGATTTCCGACGATAATGGCAACGTATGGATAGCGAGCTACTCAGATGATGCGATTGTATGCTATGATACGGTAAGCTCCGAAATTATACGTTACAACGATTCCAACGGACTTGTGGGCGAAAAAGCGAGAGTTGTCGCAGTGCTTTCCGACGGTCGTGTTGCTGCAGGCACCCAGACAGGTGTTATGATAATCGAAAACGGAGTTGTTACCGAAACCTATACCTATGAGGACGGCCTTGAAAATCCTTCGGTGCTTTGTCTCTACGAGGGCGACGACGGTGCGGTGCTTATGGGCAGCGACGGTGCAGGCATATATGAGCTTAAGGACGGAAAGGTAAAGAATTACAGCTTTGCTGACGGACTTGAGGAAGGCGTAGTGCTCCGTATGCTGAAAAGTGAAAAGGGCGGCTGGTTTGTCAGCGCAGGAAGCAGTCTTTATTACTGGACAGACGGAAAATTTACACGACTTTCCAATTTTACAAAGAACGCAGGAAGTATATTTGACCTCTATGAAATTGACGGCACGCTCTGGATACTTCAGAACAACGGTTTTATCGCCATGGACGTGGAACAGCTTCTGAGCGGTGAGCAGGCAGATATTCTTCAGCATGACCTTAACCACGGTCTCAGCGGTTCTGTAAACGCAAATACGTGGAACTGGGTTTCTGACGACGGCCAGCTTTATATGTCCACACGAAACGGAGTCAGCATATTCGGTTTCGAGGGAGTAAAGCACAAGCTCCCTAAAATGATTGTGAACAGGATTTCCGTTGACAATGAAAGCTATGAACATCCCGAAAGCATTGAAATTTCCGCAAACGCTCAGCGTATCACCATAGATTTTTCGGCGCTTTCATATACTGCGGCTTCGGAAAGACGTATTTCCTATAAGCTTAACGGATTTGACAAAAGTGAAACTATAATTTCCGACCAGGGCGGTGTTGTAAGCTACACCAACCTGCCGGGAGGAACCTATACCTTTGAAGCCTCGGTATACAGCCTTGAAAATCCCGATGAAAAGGTTACTTGTTCACTGAAAATCATAAAGCCGAAGCGTCTGTATGAAGAGCCTGTTTTCTGGGTTGTTCTGATATTGCTTGTTGCGCTTGTCAGTGCAGGAATCGTAATCCTTGCCACAAGGGCAAAGACAAGGAAAATCAGGGAACGTCAGCAGGAATACAAGCGCATTACCGAACAGTCCCTACGCACATTCGCAAAGACCATTGACGCAAAGGATTCATATACCAACGGTCATTCAATCCGTGTTGCGGAATATTCAAAGGAAATTGCAAAAAGAATGGGCAAGAGCGAGGAAGAACAGGAAAATATCTACTATGTTGCCCTGCTTCACGATATAGGAAAAATCGGTATTCCCGACAATATTCTCAACAAGCCGGGCAAGCTTACCGAGGAGGAACGTGAAATCATTCAGCGTCACGTAGATATCGGCGAGGAAATCCTTGCTGAATTTACCGACCTTGCAGGAATTTCCGATGGTGTGAAATATCATCACGAGCGCTTCGACGGAAAAGGCTATTGCCGTGGTCTTGCAGGCATGGATATACCTGAGGTTGCAAGAATTATCTGCGTTGCAGATACCTATGATGCAATGTCCAGCGACCGCTGTTACAGAAAGGCATTATCCAATGATGTTATTTATGACGAACTCAGGAACTGCAGCGGCACTCAGTTCGACCCTGAAATAGTGCCTCATATGCTGAATATGATTGACGAAGGTATTGTTCCGTTTAAGGGCTGATTATACGTAAGTCGGTTGTAAAAATCAAAATCCGCAGTCTGCAAGGCTGCGGATTTTTTGTTATTATTTATACTCGGCTCTGAAATTTTCAAATACGGCTGTGTTTCCGCCCTGCGCATACAGCCCGAGAACAACACCTGTGAATCCGCCTGCGACCTCGCTGGAAAGATACTTTGAAAGTCCGCCGCCAAGGTGTGTTTCTTTGCCCTTGTCGCTGACATAGAAATTATACACCTGACTGTCTGAACGGATAATAAGCCTTGCTTTTTCACCCGATAGCGGTACGGTGTTCTGAATGTGCTTTACGCTGCCGATATTAAGCTTCAGTACAGCTTCGTAATTATCACAGTTCTTACGTAATGCAATTTCATAATGCTCATTTTCGCACATATAGACTGTAATTCCGCCCTCTCCTGCGTCAATGGTTACATCTGTTTCAAGCTCCATATCAAAATCCCTTTGTCTGATACCCACGAAAGTAGGTGTATCCACCATATCAAGGGTTATGTCAGTGCCTTTAAGGATAAAGCGTTCAGATGACAAGTCGTAATTTTCTGTTGCAGGGTGTCTGAGGAAGCACCAGTCAATGTTTATATCGGTGTTTTCAAAAGTCCAGAGCTTCTTTTCCTCCTGAGCAAAATCGCCGCTCATTTCATATTCAAAGTCTGTTGTACTGTCGCTTCCTGCGGCGAACCAGCCGTCTTCGCCGAATTTCACAGGAGTAAGGAAAACCTCTCTGCCTAAGTGGTGATACGGCATCCACATATGAATCTGCCTGAAGCCGAGGCAGAGTATGAACCACTCGCTGTTTTCTTTCTGAATAAGGTCACCGTGACCGATACCCTGAATTATGTAAGGCGCTTTATTTCGGTTTGTGAGAACAGGATTTTCCGGGTAATTCACAAAAGGCCCCCACACAGACTCTGAACGTGCATAGGTAATCATATGTCCGTATTCGGTGCCGCCTTCCGCCGCCATAAGGTAATATTCACCGCAGATTTTATACATATGGGGGCTTTCAAGATATCGTCCGCCTGTACCTCGCCAGATGCACTTGCTTTTTGACAGCTTTTCTCCTGTTTCAACATCGATTTCGCACTGTACAACGCCGCCTTTTCCTTCGTCGTCGCAGCCGTTGCTTACAAAATATACATGACCGTCATCAAAAAGAAGAGAGGGGTCAATTCCGCTCTGGTCAACTGTAATGGGCTCAGACCATTCGCCGTAGATATCGTCGGTATAAACATAGAAATTTTCATGGGTTGTATCATTTGTTGTAACCATATAGAAGCGTCCGTCGTGGTATCTTATGGTAGGAGCAAAAACGCCGCCCGAGCTGTTGATTTTATCGAGATGCACCTGAGTTTTTCTTGTGAGAACATGACCTATCTGCTTCCAGTTTACAAGGTTTTCGCTTTCAAAAAGCGGAACAGCGGGAAAGTACTGGAACGAACTGCATACCATGTAGTATTTTCCGTTTGCAAAGCATACGCTGGGGTCGGGGTAAAAGCCTTTCTGTACAGGGTTTGTGTATTTCATAACTTGCTCCTTTAAAAATAATTGTTTTTTTCAGTATAACATTTATGGGTTTTTATTTCAACGACAATTCGGACAAAAAAAGGGATGTTTCAGCCGCTTTTGTATTATTGACATCGGCAGCAGCAAATGTTATAATAACCTTAAAAAACAAAGGAGCAGAAGTATGAAAAAAATACTTGACTGGAATAAATATCTTGATACTGCGGCACAGGTTGTGTCGGAAGGTATCGTTATGATTAAAAATGAAAACAACGCTTTGCCCCTCGATACAGATGAGGAGATTGCCCTTTTCGGACGTATTCAGTTTCATTACTACAAGAGCGGCACGGGCTCAGGCGGTATGGTAAACGTATCGAAAATTGTGGGCATTCCCGAGGGTCTTTCCGACTGTGGAGTGAGAATAAACAAGGAGCTTTCCGACGCTTACGAAAGATGGATTCTTGAAAACCCCTTCGATATAGGCGAGGGCTGGGGCGGCGAGCCCTGGTCGCAGGCGGAAATGCCTCTTGACGACAGTCTTGTAGAAAGTGTTTCTGCAAAGTGCCGCAAAGCGGTTGTCATAATCGGCAGAACCGCAGGCGAAGAGCAGGAAAACCGTGTTGAGGCAGGTTCATTTCTGCTGACAGAGGCGGAAAAGGAAATGCTTTCAAAGGTGCGCAGCGCTTTTGAAAAAATGGTAGTATTGTTAAACGTAGGCAATCTTATTGACCTTGAATATATTGAAAGCTTAAAGCCAGATTCCATTCTTTACGTATGGCAGGGGGGGATGACAGGCGGTACGGGAACGGCGGCAGTTCTTACGGGCAAGGTAAGCCCTTCAGGTAAGCTCCCCGACACTGTTGCATATTCTGTTACAGATTATCCCTCCGACCCTTATTTCGGCAGCACCGAACGCAATTTCTACACTGAGGATATCTATGTAGGCTACCGTTATTTTGAAACCTTTGCAAAGGAAAAGGTGCGTTATCCGTTCGGATTCGGTTTATCCTACACAACCTTCGATGTAAAGGCAGTATCTTCTGAAATTACCGATGACGGTGCGGTTATTGAAGTTTCCGTAAAGAATACGGGTGCATACAAGGGCAAGGAAACGGTACAGGTTTATCTTGAAGCGCCACAGGGCAGGCTTGGCAAGGCCGCACGAATTCTCTGCGGCTATGAGAAGACAAAGGAGCTTGCTCCCCACGAAGAGCAGCTTATAAAAATCAAGGTATGTCTTTCAGATTTTTCGTCATATGACGATTCGGGTATTACAGGAAACCGCTTCTGCTATGTTCTTGAAGCAGGTGAGTATAATTTCTATGCAGGCACAGATGTAAGAAACGCAGAGTCTGTATGCACAAAGAATATACCTGAGCTTGTTGTTGTAAAGCAGTGCAGACAGGCAGTCGCACCTGTTCAGGAATTTGACAGAATGAAGGCTGAAATCAGCGGAAATGAGTATAAAATTGCCTTTGAAAAAACACCCCTCAGCGAGGTTGACGAAGAAAAGCGCAGACATGACGCAATTCCCGAAGAAATCCCCCAGACAGGTGATAAGGGTATAAAGCTCTGCGATGTTGTTTCTGGAAAGAATACAATGACTGAATTTATAGCTCAGCTTTCCGACTATGATTTGTCCTGCATAATCCGCGGCGAAGGTATGGGCAGTCCCCGTGTAACAGCAGGTACAGCCTCTGCTTTCGGCGGCGTCAGCGATAATCTTGTAGCGTTTGGTATTCCTGCCGGCTGCTGCTCCGACGGTCCTTCGGGTATGCGAATGGACTGCGGTACAAAGGCATTCAGTATACCCATAGGTACGCTTATTGCCTCCACCTTCAACAAATCTCTTGTAACTGAGCTTTTTGCTCTTCTGGGACTTGAAATGACAGCCAACAACGTTGACTGCCTCTTAGCTCCGGGAATGAACATTCACCGTCACCCTCTCAACGGCAGAAACTTTGAATATTTTTCCGAAGACCCCTATCTTACAGGAACAATGGCAACCGCTGAGCTTGACGGTCTGCACAGTGCAGGCGTTACAGGTACAATCAAGCATTTCTGCGGCAACAATCAGGAAACCAATCGTCATTTCCTTGAAGCCGTGGTTTCCGAAAGAGCACTCCGTGAGATTTATCTCAGAGGCTTTGAAATGGCAGTAAGAAAGGGCAAAGCGCAGACTGTAATGACTACTTACGGTATTGTAAACGGTCTCTGGACAGCGGCAAGCTTTGACCTCAATACAGTAATTCTCCGTGAGGAATGGGGATTTAAGGGCTATACAATGACCGACTGGTGGGCGAATATCAACCAGCGTGGTACATGGGCGGACAAGACTAATTTCGCTGCAATGGCAAGGGCGCAGAATGATGTATATATGGTTTGTGCCGACGGCGGAAATCACAACGATAATACTCTTGAAGCACTGGAAAACGGCACGCTTACAAGAGCGGAGCTTCAGCGTAATGCCTCGAATATTCTGAATTTCATTATCGGTACAAACGCAATGAAGCGTCTCATGGACGAGGATACCGCAGCGGAGATTATCAACCGCCCTGAGGACAGCACAGGAACGGGAGCGGAAGCCAAGCATTACGAAATCGACGGAGCGCTTACACTATCTTCCGAAACTGTCGGGGATTTTGAAAGAATATGCACCGATAAGGGTTCTGAATACAGCTTTGCGCTTGATGTAAAGAAGCTGGGTCATTACAGCGTGACTGTTACTGCAAGTTCAACCCAGAGCGAGCTTGCGCAGATACCGATGACGCTCTTTACAATGGGCACTGCCGCTGCAAACTTTACCTGGAACGGAACAGGCGGCAAGCCTGTTGCAATCACAAAGGAAATAAATATGTTCTCGGCGTTTACGGCTATACGGCTTTATTTTGCACAGAGCGGTCTTACACTTCACAGCATAAGGTTTGAGCTTATGGGCGGACTTGACGAAGAAAAATACAGCTTTACAAGCAATAGTTGAAAAAAAGGAAAATAGTTATGAGTGAAAACAGTTGCAGACTTTTCAAGCGCTGCGGCGGATGCCAGCTTAAGGAAAGCTATGAGGAACAGCTCCTGTGGAAGCAGGATAAGACTGAAAGAATGCTCTCCTGCTTTGCGCCCTGCGGTAAGATAATCGGAATGAAAAAGCCTTATAATTACCGCAACAAGGTACAGCACGGCTTCTACACAAATCCGAAACGTCAGATTATTTCGGGGATATTCCAGTCGGGAAGCGGCAGGATTGTTCCCTGTGAAAACTGTATGCTTGAAGATGTCAAGGCAGGCAAAATCATATCAACAATCAGGATTTTAATGCGCTCGTTTAAAATCTTCCCCTACAATCCCAACACGGATAATGGACTTATCCGTCATGTGATGATAAGAAAGGGACATAGCAGCGGTGAATATCTTGTATGTATTGTTACATCAAAAAGCACATTTCCGTCAAGGAAAAATTTTACGGCGGCGCTGCTGAAGGCGCATCCCTGTATTACAACAATAGTGCAGAATGTATGCACAAATCCTATGCCTCTTACAA